>NZ_JBFAMX010000096.1:0-27350 GCF_040659615.1 Nonomuraea sp. NPDC049784 | reverse complement strand
CGATCGTCGCCTCGGCAGAGGATCCGGGCACCAGGCGGACGCTGTCGCCCGGCTGGGCTGAGGAGAGCGCGCGGGGGTCGGCGGGGCGCGCGTGGTGATAAAGGACGCGGCGCTGCACCTCGTCCAGGAGGATCTGCCGGCCGGCCAGGTTGACCAGGACCTGGCTGGTGAGCAGGAGGCCGAACTCCAGTCGGTGGGCGGCGGGTCTCCGGAGGCGCCTCGCGTCATGGTGATCTCCGACCAGGTGGTGCTGATCTTCTCGCCGCGCAGGAGGTTGGGCGGCGCCACCACGGGGACGCCGTGCTGCTGCAGCTCATTGATCACTCCCGACCAGCCGGCCGCGTCCGCGAACGCTCCGTGGACGAGGACGACGGTCGGGATGTTGCTGTGTGTCATGCGAATGCTCCTCAAGGACAGGTGTTCCTGGTGACGATTCAACAGACCCCATGGAGCCGGTACGAGAAAGAAACGTACTTCTGCCTGCGGTTCTGCCTCGTCCTGCCCGGGAGTCACTTGATTAGATGTGGGTGAACGGAGCTCACCTTCGATACGCCATTCGTCACTTGGAGTGATCATGAATAAGCCTGTCCTGGAACCCGCCGCGCAAGCCTTCGCCGAGGCGACCGCCCAGCCGCCGTACCTCTTCCAGATCCCTCCGAGTGAGGGACGCAAGGCCGTGGACGAGGTGCAGTCCGGCCCGGTCGCCAAGCCGGACGTGGACGAGGAGTGGGTGACGGTGCCCGGCGGCCCCACCGGCCAGGTCAAGGCCCGTATCATCAGGCCCGCGGGCAGCACGGGCGCCCTCCCGGTGATCCTTTACATCCACGGCGCCGGCTGGGTGTTCGGCAACGCCCACACCCACGACCGGCTGGTCCGCGAGCTCGCGGTGGGCGCCGGCGCCGCCGTCGTCTTCCCCGAGTACGACCTGTCGCCCGAGCACCGCTACCCCGTGGCGATCGAGCAGAACTGGACCGTCGCCCGCTGGGTCGTCGAGCAGGGCGCGTCCAAGGGCCTAGACGCCGGCCGGATCGCCGTGGCCGGTGACTCGGTCGGCGGCAACATGAGCGCCGCCCTGACCCTGATGGCCAAGCAGCGCGGCGGGCTGGACCTGCGCCAGCAGGTGCTGTTCTACCCGGTCACCGACGCGTCCTTCGACACCGGCTCCTACCACCAGTTCGCCGAAGGGTATTTCCTGCGCCGCGACGGCATGCAGTGGTTCTGGGACCAGTACACCACCGACGAGGCCCAGCGGGCCGAGATCACCGCCTCCCCGCTCCGCGCCACCACCGAGGACCTGACCGGGCTGCCGCCCGCGCTGGTCATCACCGGCGAGGCCGACGTGCTGCGCGACGAGGGCGAGGCGTACGCGAACAAGCTGCGCGCGGCGGGGGTGCCGGTGACGGCCGTACGGTATCAGGGGATCATCCACGACTTCGTCATGCTCAACGCGCTGCGCGAGACGCAGGCGGCCGCCTCGGCGATCGAGCTGGCCGTCGGCACGCTCCGCCGTGCGCTCACCGCTGGCTGAGCCCCTCGCTGTGATCGGCGAGGCGGTCGAGCTCGGCGAGCACCTCGGCCGCCCGCTTGGTGCCGCCGGCCGTCTCGTGCAGCTCGAGGGCCTCGCCGAACGCCTCGCGGGCCTCCTCGGCCCGTCCGAGCCGGACCAGCGCGTGGCCGTAATGGGTCAGCGCCAGTGCCACTGCCCGGCCGATCGGGCGGGCGCGCAGTTCCGGCAGCGCCTGACGGTAGTGGTCGGCGGCCTCCTGCCAGCGTTCCAGATCGAGGTAGGACTCGCCCGCCACGTCGAGCGTCACGCCGATCATGTGGTTGACGATGGCGGGCGAGCCGCCGAACGAAGGAGCGCGCAGCCGGTCCACCACCGCCAGGCAGTGCCGCAGCGACTCCTCGGCCCTCCGCTCGGGTTCATGCGGGCTGCCCACCGGAATGAGCATCTCGAATGCGAGGAACGCCTCATCTGAGGAAGGCCCTGGCCCACCAGCGAGTTGAGGATCTGGCGCCGCCTCACTCCACTGATCATTCTGCTAGGAGTTGTAAGGGCCAGGCCGCCACTTGGGGCGTTCCAAGGCGTTCGACAACGACATGATCATCTACACTCAGATAGGGGGTCCCGTAGCGAACGGCGGAAATCCAACGGATTGCGGCCTGACCTGCTGTTTCTCGCGTTCCACGGTTTTCGTTGATCATCTCTGCTACGGGGAGACCCGGAGAAACACGTGAAGCGCTAGTCGAAGACGCGGTCGACGACGGCGGCTTGCTCGGCCGTGCCAGCGCGGAAATACCGAGCCGAGGTGTCGAGGGAGGCGTGGCCGAGGAGGGCCTGGACCTGAGCGACGTCGGCACCGCCTTCGCGGAGCCGGGTGGCGTAGGTATGGCGGAGCCGATGGGGGCGCAGGCCGGGGAGCTTGGCGTCGGCGCCGACGGCCAGTACGACCTGGACGATCCCAGAGATGGTCAGGGCTCCGCGCTGGCCGGTCCACAGCGGGCCGGGCTGGCGGCCACGGATGTCGAGCCATGCAGTAATGCGGGCCCGTGCGGTCGGTGGGATCGGGACTGTGCGGACTTGATCGCCCTTGCCGTGCAGGCGGATGGTGCCAGTGCGGGCGGTGATCGCGTTCACCGACTGGGTCGACGCCCTCGCGGGAGCGCTGCGCACCGGCGGTCTCTCACCTCAGGAAGCGGCAGACCGCGCGCTGGACGCAGTCGCGGCAATACAGGGCGGGCTGATCTTGGCCCGTGCATACGACGACGACGCGACGTTCCTCGGAATCGTCGCCCGCACCGAGCAGCACCTGCTCGGTCCCACTCGCTGAGCGGACACTCCAAACCGGCGTCAGTCTGGCGACCGGTCCGGTCCGCCCCACTTCACAGCGCCCGCATGCGGCCTCTACCTCCGACCGGCCGGCGCCCCCGGCCGGCACACCTCGCTGCGGCCGTCCTACCGGCGCAGCTCACCGTCGCGGCGAAGCTGTCGAGACGCCATGCGTGCCGCCGAACCCCGGCGGCACAGACAAGGAGTAAGACATGCCGTTCGTCACCACGCAAGATGGCACCGAGATCTTCTACAAGGACTGGGGCCCGCGCGATGCCCAGCCCATCATGTTCCACCACGGTTGGCCGCTGTCCTCGGATGACTGGGACGCGCAGATGCTGTACTTCCTCACCAACGGCTACCGCGTGATCGCCAGCGACCGTCGCGGACACGGGCGTTCCTCCGACATCGGCTCCGGTCACGACATGGACCACTACGCCAGCGACGTCGACGCCGTCGTGCAGCACCTGGATCTGCGCAACGTTGTGCACGTCGGACACTCCACCGGCGGCGGACAGGTCGCGCGGTACGTGGCCAAGTTCGGCCAGCCCCAGGGCTGCGTCGCGAAGGCGGTACTCGTCGCGGCGGTGCCCCCGCTGATGGTGCAGACCGCCGAGCACCCCGACGGTGTTCCCGTCTCGGTCTTCGACGGCTTCCGCGACGCTCTCTCGGCCAACCGGGCGGAGTTCTTCCACGCGGTGGCCTCCGGCCCCTTCTACGGGTTCAACCGTGACGGCGTCCCGCTTTCGCAGCAGGTCGTGGACAACTGGTGGCGCCAGGGGATGACCGGAAGCGCCCTTGCCCACTACGAGGGCATCAAGGCGTTCTCGGAAACCGACCAGACCGCAGACCTCAAGGCCATCACCGTGCCGGTGCTCGTCCTACAGGGCGACGACGACCAGGTCGTCCCGTACCAGGAAGCCGCCCTCAAGCAGGCGGAGCTCCTGCAGGATGCGACCTTGAAGATCTACGAGGGGCTGTCGCACGGAATGCTCACCGTGAATGCCAGCCACATCAACCCTGACATCCTCGCGTTCGTCCAGCAGCCCTGACTGTACTTGAGCCGAGACGTCCACGATTATCACCCGCCAAGCACGCCGGGCGGCCCGTACCACGTTCGTCGCCCGCTACTTATACGACCGCGACCTGCAGCGAGAGATCGAGGAAGGGCTGAACGTGGTGGAGGCGTGGAACCGCGCCAACTCGGTGATCTGCGGCCGCGGCGGCGAAATCTCCACTAACCGGCGTGATGAGGTGGAGATGACGGCCCTGTGTCTTCGGATCTTGCAAGCCTCGCTCGTCATGGTGAATGTCCTGATGCTTCAAGACGTCCTCGCCGAACCCGAGTGGGCCGCGCTGCTCACGCCGGTCGACCGGCGTGGCCTGACCCCGCTGTTCTGGCTGCACGTCCGTCCGTACGGCGAGGTACGCCTCGACCTGAATGCCCGGCTGAGCATCGGCGCTCTCGGTTCACTCGGCGGCTCATGATCGGTGTGCCAGGGCACCTGGGCTCGTCTGAGGTGTCGAGAGTGTCAGGTTTTCGCTGCCGAGGACGGCCTGTACGGCCCGGACATGGCCCGCTGGACGGTCACCTTCCTGCAGACGCTGCTCACGTGCAGGCCCACACCTTCCACCGCGTGACCATCCCCGACCTGGACGAGATCAGCCCCGAGCAGATCGGCGGCTTCATCCAGCTCGCGAGGCTCCTGGACGGTGAGGAAATCCGCACCACCTGGTCGGAGATCACCATGACCCGCGGCGCCGCTGGCAATCCGCCACCCGCCGACCCGGAGTTCAGCCTCCTGCTCACCAGCCAGATCCTTGGTGAACCTCGCCGGGCAGGAGGTCCTCCTGGACGACGTCCAACGCCGCGTCCTCTACCACCACGCGCGCCCGGCCGACCCGAACGAGCTTGCCTCAGCTCGGCCGGGCGACTCCATCCGTCTCGTGCCCGGATCCTCTGCCGAGGCGACGATCGCCGTGGTGCCCATCAGCCCTCAGCCCGGATGATCGCCGCCCGGTATAGGGCCATCAGCTCCCGGGCTGGGCCCCGCCGTCGTCGGCCAAGACACGGTAGACGCTGGCCACCGAGGGATGCCGCCCCATGTTCTTACCGGTGGGGATGACCAGCTTGCGGGCGATCTCGGGCACCGCTACGCCCCGCTCGCGCAGCGACCGCGCATAGGCGGTCATGTCGTCGTCGAACAGCTTCGGGCGGCCGCCGTGCCGCCCACGTTTACGGGCAGCGGCCTGGCCTTCGAGGGACTTCTCCCGGATGTACTCCCGCTCCGGCTCGGCGATCCCGGCGAAGAAGGCGAACAACGCCGCCCTGTGCCCGGACGGGTTGTAGATGCCCTGCAGCGGGCCGCTCAGCAGCTCCAGCTCAATGTCGTGGTGGCGTAGCTTCTCGGCGATGGCGAGCAGTTCGGGTCCAGAACGAGATACGGGTGAAACCGGCCATGAGTCGATCTTGACGCCCGTTTCCGCAGGCAGGCATGCGGTCAGCGGTCAACCGTGATCAGTTTGAGGGCGTCTTCCTTGTCCTTGTCGGACGGCAAGCTGTACCGCCGGGTGGTCTCCAGGCGGGCGTGGCCAAGGATCTCGGCGACCAAGACCAGGTCGGCCTTGCCGCGAACCAGCGTGGTGGCCAGCGTGTGGCGCAGGACGTGCGCCGTGGTCGCATCATCCAGCCCGGCTGTGCGGGCGATCTCGGCGATGATGCCGCCGGCGGCGCGGGCGCTCAGCCGCCCGCCCTTGGCGTTGAGAAATAGCGCTCGGTTGTCGGCGGCGTGGGGCCAGTTGGGGCGTTCATCCAGCCAGAGTTGTAGCTCGGTGCGGAGCTTAGGGTGCATATCGACCTCGCGGAACTTGTCGCCCTTGCCGTACAGGCGCAGCCCGCCCTTGCGCGCCGACATCTGGATGTCGTCGACGTTGAGGCGGACGACCTCGCTGATGCGGGTCACCGGCCTGCTCGCGTTGCTCGGTATCGACCAATCACATTCTCGGCCGCACGTGTCCAACGACAACCCTTATTCGGAAGCGCAATTTAAGACCCTCAAGTACTGCCCGGCATTTCCCGGACGGTTCGGGTCCATCGAGGACGCCAACGTTTTCTGCGGCCAGGTCTTCCGCTAGTCACGACCATGAGCACCGCCATTCCGGGATCGCGATGCACACGCCCGCCTCGGTGCATGACGGCACCGCCGTGCACATCCAGACCCGCCGGATCGCCACCCTCCACGCGGCCTTCCAGGCGCACCCGGAACGGTTCCGCGGCCGGCGACCCTACCCACCGGCGCTGCCGACCAAGGTGTGGATCAACCAGCCACCCGCGGCCTCCGAGACCGACACCTCACCACAAAGCACGCAAGTAGCCTGATGTCTCACCGGGTTTGACAGGTTCCGGGGCGAAGGGCGCCAGCTGCCTATTCAGCTTGGTCACATGCCCCTGAGTGAACGTCATTGACGCCCAGGAGTTCCTCCTGCTTGTGCTGCTGCACTCCCCTCCGGCACGCTGACGACACCCCTGGGTGCGGTCACCCGGCGTGCCGGGCCGGTTCGGCTCCGGTCTCGGCCAGGAAGCCAGTGAGTGCTTCGGCGAGTCGTTCGGGCTGGTCCTCGGGGATGAGGGTGGCGGAGTCGGCGATCTCGACCAACCTGCCCTGGGGGTAGAGCCCGGCCAGCCGCGGGCCGTGCTCGCGTGGCATCATCCTGTCCTGGGCCGCCCAGACCACCAGCACGGGGCGGTCGAAGTCGCGTAGCCGCTCGCTCCAGGCCAGCAGGGTCTCGCGGTCGGGCGCCGAGGTGGCGAACTTGGCGAAGTCCCTGCGAATGGCCCTGCTTCGGGTCGCGGGAGCGAACCAGTCGTCCAGGACCTCGTCCGGGATGCCGCGCAGGCTCATCCCGCCGTACCCGTTGCGGTTGCGGCGGAACGCGGGGACACGCATGAGCCAGGTCAGGAGCCGTACGCCGCCTGGCACCCCGCACACCGCGGTCAGCGCCCTGGCCGGTCCCGGGGGAAAGTTGTCGAACGCCTCGCAGGCCACCAGCACCAGGCGTGCGATCCGCTGGGCGCGCCCTTCCGACACCAGGAACTGGCCGCCGCCCCAATCGTTGAGCACCAGGGTCACGTCGTCCACGGCGAGCCGTTCGATGAACTCGCCCAGGAGCAACGCCACACCGCGCTGCGACAGGTCGGCGTCCGGTTTCATCGGCCGGCGATGCCCGCCGAGGGGCAGCGTGGGCAGAACGCAGCGGTACCCCTTCAGCAGCGGCACCACCTTGCGCCACTGGCTCTCGTTCATGGGCAGGCCATGGCCGAACACCAGGACCGGGCCCTGGCCGCCGGTGTCCTGGTAGTCGATCGATCCGGATGACAGCTCGATGCTGGGCATCACACCTCCATTTGATAGATCGTTCTAATGTAATCTAGGGGACGCCGATCGATCACGCCATGACCTCAAGGGGCGCCGGGTATGGGACAGCCAGACACGCGGAGCAGGATCCAGAACGCGGCCACGATGTTGTTCCGCCGCAACGGCTACCCCGGCACCGGCCTGAAGCGGATCGCGACGGAGGCCGACGCGCCCTTCGGCTCGATCTACCACTTCTTCCCCGGCGGCAAGCAGCAACTGGCCGAGGAGGCGATCCGCACGTCAGGGGCCGAGTACGGGCGCCTGGTGCTGGCGGTGCTGGACAGCGTGCCCGACCCGCTGGAGTCGATCATGCATGCCTTCGAGGCGGCCGCCGACGACCTGGTCGCGGCCGACTACGCCGACGCTTGCCCGATCGCGACGGTGGCGTTGGAGGTGGCCGGCAGCAATGAGGTGCTGCGGGTCGCGACGGCAGAGGTGTTCGAGGAGTGGGTCGGCGCCGGCGCGCGGTGGTTCGGCCGGTGGGTGGCCGACGAGCAGGCGGCGCGGTCGCTGGCGTACTCGATGATCATGATGCTCGAAGGGGCGTTCTTGCTCTGCCGATCCGCCCGCGATCCGGAGCCGCTCCGCATCGCCGGCAGATCGATGGCCGGGTTGCTACGTACGGCTCTCGAGCAGGCGGAAAGGGTCTGATCTCAGGGTCCGCCATGCCGCATGGCGTCAGGAGTCCGTGCGGGGCTGGGCGCCACATGGTGAGCCCAAGCGCGACGCTCCACAAGGGCATCACGACGGAGGCGAGCAGCCCGTACAGCAGGACGCCGGGGAACACGTCTGGCTGGACCAGCGTTTCCGGCTCCTCCCGCACTCGCCCCAGCGATGGAGCGGCTTCGGCCAGGCGCACGTACCGAACCGGTCGCTGACTGGAGACCTCATCTGCGCCATGCCGATCACGACCTGGGTCCCGATGATGATGTTCCCGGTCCTGTTCGGCCTGTCGATGGACTACCAGGTCTTCCTGATCTCACGGATCCGCGAGGAGTACGAGCGAACCGGCGACACCCGCACGGCCGTTGCCCGAGGGCTGGCGCGGACCGCCAAGGTCATCACGGCCGCAGCCGCCATCATGATCGCCGTCTTCACCACCTCGCTGCTCGGTCCTGACATCGCGGTCAAACAGGGCGGCCTGGGCATGGCCGTCGCCGTGCTCATCGACGCCACCATCGTCAGGATGATCCTCGTCCCCGCAGTGTGATGGAACTGTGCGGCAAGGCCAACTGGTGGATGCCCACACGCCGGGCATCAAAGCCGACCCCAGTCGCACAGGCCAAGCTCGAAGAACAGGCCAGGGTCTGACCCTCACCAAGCCCTAGCGATCGCCGGCGACTCGACGCCGCAAGCTGAGGCCTGGAAGCGTCCGGCGCGATCGCGCGCCAGACGCTTTCATTTGACCTTTAAGTAAATTGAATATAGACATGACTCCATGGAAAGTGCGACCAGGCGCCACTACCGCATGGGCGCTCGCGCCGCGGCCGTGGAAGTCACGCGTACACGGATAATGAACGCCGCGGGCGCGCTGTGGGCGCGGCGGTGGTACAACGACGTCACGCTGCAGGACATCGCCGATGAGGCGGGCACATCCCTGCAGACGATCGTCAACCACTTCGGCGGCAAGGACGGGCTGGCCGACGCCGTCTTCGACCTGCTCGCCTCGCACACCACGATCTCCCGTCAGACTCCGGCCGGCGACGTGGCGGCCATCGTGGCCGTGCTCTTCGCCGACTACGAGAGCCACGGCGACGCCAACGTGCTCTGGACGGCGCAGATGGACCGCGTCCCCGTCTTCGCCCGCGCCGCCGCGCACGCGCGAGCCCAGCATCGGGCCTGGCTCGAGAAGGTCTTCGCCGACCGGCTCCCCTCCCCAGGCCCCTCCCGGGAGCGCGCGCTCGACCTGCACCACGCCGCCACGGACGTCTACCTGTGGAAGTTGTGGCGGCGCGACCTCGGGCTGTCGCGTGAGGACGCCGAGTGTGCGATGCGCGACCTGTTGACCTCGATCGATCCACGGAAGAGAGACGATGCGTAAGAACTTCCTGTTCGCCACCTGGTCCGGCGGCGGAGCCGTGCCGCCCGTCCTGTCGATCGCCCGCGCACTGCACGAGCGCGGCCACGGCGTTCGCGTGCTGGCCGACAGGTCGCTGCACGACGAGGTCACCGCCGTCGGGGTGGAGCCGATCGCCTGGACCACGGCGCCCCAGGGCGACGCCTCCGACCCGGCCGAGGACGTCATCAAGGACTTCGAGACCCGTACGCCGCTGGGCGCGTTAGCACGGCTGAGGGATCGCATCGTCTGCGGACCCTCGGCCGGCTACGCCCGCGACGTGCTGGCCGAAATACACGCCCGCCCGGCCGACGTGCTGGTCGCCGAGCACATGCTGCTCGGTGTGTTCACCGCCGGCGAGGCTGCGAAGATCCCCATGGCCTCACTGGTCACCACCGTGTATCTGTTCCCCACGCCGGGCGCGCCGCCACCCGGCCTCGGCCTCACCCCCGCCACGGGGCCTCTCGGGCGCCTGCGCGATCGGGTGCTGGCCCGGCAGATGCTCAAGCCGTGGGAGAAGGGGCTGCCGGCGCTCAACGCCGCCCGCGCCGAGAACGGCCTGCCGCCCGTGGACTCGGTGGTCGGCGCGTTCGACCGCGTCGACCGGCTGCTCGTCTTGTCCCCGCGCGCTCTCGACCGCCCGGGCAGGCGGTTCCCCGGCCACCTGAGGCATGTCGGGCCCCGGCTCGACGACCCCGCCTGGACCGCTGCGCCTCGGCTTCCCGAGGGCGACGCGCCGCTGGTGCTGGTCAGCCTGAGCTCGTCGTACATGAACCAGGGCGCGGTGCTCGGTCGCATCGCCGAGGCCCTCGGCACGCTGCCCGTACGCGGGCTGCTGACCACCGGCCCGGCCGTGGACCCCGCGACGGTGCGTGCGCCGGGCAACGTCCTGGTCACCGCGTCCGCGCCACACAACCTCGTGCTTCCCCACGCCTCGGTGACCATTACGCACGCAGGCCATGGGACGGTCGTCAAGTCCCTGGCCGCAGGGGTGCCCATGGTCTGCGTACCGCTCGGGCGCGACCAGGCGGAGGTGGCCTCGCACGTGCAGCGGAAAGGCGCCGGCGTCACCGTGAGCAAAAGCGCCTCCCCGCGCGCCATCGCCCGCGCGGTCGAGACGGTCCTGCACGATCCGTCCTACCGCCGCGAGGCGCAACGGCTGGCGAACCAGATCGCCGCCGAGACCGCCACCGACCGGGCGGTCGCCGAACTCGAGGCCCTTGCCGGCATTCCAGATACGGCCGAGCCGTCATCGCGGGCGTCGTCGGGCTGACAGCCCTCGCTCACACCCGGCTGAAGCCCGGCGAGCGGGTGCTGGACATCGGCTGCGGCTGCGGCGCCACCACGCTCCAGGCCGCGGCCTACGTCGCCCTGGGCGGTACGGTCACAGGGATCGACATCTCGGCGGCCATGCTGCGCGTGGCCGGTGACCGGCAGGCAGCCGCCGGCACCGGCAACGTGAGCTTCGTCCACGCCGACGTGCAGACTCACGCGGTGCCTGGGCCCTTCGATGCCGCGATCAGCCGGTTCGGCACCTGTTCTTCACCGACCCCGTCCAGGCGTTCAGCACGCTCGGGGCAGGACTGCGCCCCGGTGGCCGCCTGGTCATGGCGGCCTGGCAGCCGATGGCCGCCAACGAGTGGCTGATCGTCCCCGGCGCCGCGCTGCTGCGGTACGGCACACTCCCCGACGCCGGGCCCAATGCCGGGCTCGCCACCGGCCAGGAGCCGGGCATGTCCGCCCAGTCCGATGCCGCCGTCGTCGAGCAGGTCCTGGCCGAGGCGGGCTTCGTCGATGTGCACCTGGCCGATGTGCGGCTGCGGCTCACCTTCGGGGCCGACCTGGACGAGGCGGTCGACTACCTGTCGCGCTCCGGGCCGGGCCGGACCGTGCTGGCCACCGTCCCGGAGCATGATCGCGGCGCGGCACTCGCCGACGTGCGTACCGCGCTGGCCGGCCACGCCGACGCCGCCGGTGTCCACCTGGGCGCGGCCATCTGGCTCATCACCGCCACCCGAGCCTGAACTTCCGCTCGGTCCCTGACCGCAGCACGTCCAATCTCGAGGAGTGCCTGGTGGTTGACGTGCCGCCTTCGGACCTCGTGGGAGGGTGAGGTCCATGACGCACACGGGGAGACACTGGCCGAGCGGCAGCGTCGGCACTGGCAGGACACCTACACCACCCACCCGGACATGTACGGCCCACGACCCTCGGACGCTGGGGTGCATGCTGCAGACGTCTTCGCCGAGCAGGGCGCCGCCCAGGTGGCCGAACTCGGCGCCGGGCACGGCCGCGATACAGTTCCCGCTATATTCGCTGCGTCCTTGCCGCGACGACCACAGGAGACATTTCATGCCCGACCCCAGCCCACCGGCGCTTCGACCACGTGAGGTGGGCGGACTCGGCCTCTGGTTACGTGAGTGGACGGAGGAGGACCTGCCGGTCATGGTGGAGCTTTTCGACAATCCAGAGATGGATCGTTGGACCCCGCTCCGCTCCCCCTTCGACATGGCCGCCGCCACGGCGTACCTGGCCAAGGCCCACCAAACCAAGGCGGAGAGCCGCGGCATCCACCTGGCCATCACCGTCGAGGACGATCAGCCACGAGGAGAAGTCCTTCTCCGCCCCACGGGAAACCCGGGCGAAGGAGAGATCGCTTACGGAATCGGCCCCCAGTACCGGCGGCAGGGCCTGGCCAAGCGGGCTGTCGAGCTGATGACTCGCCATGGCTTCCAGGACTGGGGCATGACCCGGATCCTTCTGCGCATCGAGCCCGCGAACGAAGGCAGCCAGGCCGTTGCCGCCTCCGCGGGATTCCAGCTCACAGGGGACGCCCCAGTCGTCCGAGAGCGAAAAGAAGGCCCCTTCACGCTGCTCACCTGGGAACGCACCACTTGAACGGCGGTGCTGTTCCAGGTCCGCGAGACCGGAACGACCGGCGATGATCGCCGCCAGCTCGGTCGAGGCGCCATCATGCAGCCTCAACTGATGACCGCAACAAACGAAGGAGACATTCATGCCCGATGCCAGCCCGCCGGTGCGGCGATCACTGTTCCTGCACGCGCCCATCCGGCGCCGGCCGGCCGCAAGCTGAACGCGATCAGGGCCATCGAACTGCCGGCCAGGTTGTTCGCCGACGTGGCGCCGAAGGTGGAGCGGGCGCACCGTCGCCTTCGACGCCGAGACCATGACGGCCGCCTACGGCATGCTCCACGTCATCGTCGCGCTCACCCAGACCGGCCCGTAAGCACCAGGGGTGGCCCGCGCCCGGCACGGGCCACCCCCGAGATCGTTCGTCGCATTAGGGGGTTCCGAGGCGTTCGGCAACGACATGATCATCCGCACCCGGATGTCATGCCTCACATGCCAGGGCTGACCAGCCCTGTTTCGTAAGCGATGAAGACCAGTTGCGCACGGTCGCGCGCCTCCAGTTTCGCCATCGCACGGCTGACATGGGTGCGCGCGGTGGCCGGGCTGAGAAACAACTCGGCGCCGATCTCGTGATTGCTCAGGCCCTGCCCCACCAGGGCCAGGACCTCGCGCTCGCGCTCGGTCAGCACCGCGAGCCGGTCCGCCGAGACCCTGGCGACTGCTCGTCGAGCGGTGAGCTGGCCGATGAGGCGCCGGGTGATCCGCGGCGCGAGCAGCGCCTCGCCTTCGGCGATCACCCGGATGGCGTGCAGGAACTCGGCCGGTCCCGCGTCCTTGAGCAGGAAGCCGCTGGCACCGGCCTGCAAGGCGTCGAAGACGTACTCGTCGGTGTCGTAGGTGGTGAGGATGAGGACGCGCACCTGCTCCAACCCGCGCGTCCCGGTGATCTGGGCGGTGGCCTGGATCCCGTCCAGCTTCGGCATGCGGATGTCCATGAGGACGACGTCGGGGCGGGTGGCGCGAGCCTTGTCGACCGCTTCGGCGCCGTTGGTGGCCTCTCCCACCACCGTGATGCCGTCCTCGAGGTCGAGCAGGACCTTGAACCCGGATCGCACGAGCCCCTCGTCGTCGGCCAGCAGCACCTTGATCGGAGCGTCGGCCGGGTTCACAGGCGCACCCCGGTGAGCGCGAGGGGCAGTCGCGCCCTGACCTCGAACCCGCCGCCCGGAAGCGGCCCAGCGTCAAGCTCCCCGCCCAGCAGCTGACAGCGCTCGCGCATGCCGACAATCCCGCGACCGGGCCCGGAATCCGAGCTGCTCGCGGAGTCATGACCTGGGGCGGCACGGCTTCCCTCATCGGTCACGCGGATCTCCAAGGCCTCGATCCCGGGGTTCAGCGCGACCGTCACCCGAGTAGGACCGGCGTGGCGGACCACGTTGGTGATCGATTCTTGAACGATTCGGTAGGCGGCGCTCCCCACCGCGCTGGGCAACGGAGCGGCGGGCGAGGTCTCCTCAAGCTCGACCTCAAGCCCGGCCTCACGTGCCTTGGCGGCCAGTTCGTCGATCTGCCCCAGTCCGGGGTACGGCTCGCGCCCGTCGTCGCCGTTGTCGTCGCGGAGCACCCCGAGGATGGCTCGCATCTCCTGGAGCGCCCGGGAACTGGTCTGCTCGATGGCGCGCAGCGCCTCGCGCGCCACGTCCGGCCGCTTGTCGAGCACGTGCGCGGTGACGCCGGACTGGACGTTGATGATCGCTATGGCGTGCGCGACGGTGTCGTGGACCTCGCGCGCGATCCGGAGCCGTTCGGCGTCGACCCGTGCTCGCGCTTCCTCGTCGCGTGTCCGTTCGGCCAGTTCGGCGCGCTTCTGGGCTTCGGTGGCGATGACCTGCCGGGACCGGACGGACTCGCCGAGGGCCGCGCTCATGACTGACGCGCCGATCCGGAAGAACACCCACCCGATGGCGGCGCGTGGCTCGATGTCGGCGGCGGCGACCAGCCAGGCGATGGCGAGCACCGTGGTGCCCACGCCGGCGATGATCAGCGACCGGCGGCCGTCACCGTAGGCGGCGAGGCTGTACAGGGCGACGAAGAGTCCGAGCCAGCCGGGCCCGTCCGGAAAGTCGAGGCCGTAGTACACCAAGCTGGCGAGCGCGGTGGTGACGAACACCAGCACCGGCCATCTGCGGCGGACGGCGACGACCATGCCGCTCACGATCAGCAGGACGAATCCCAGATTTCCGAGGTCGGTGAGGGGGCGCTGCACCACCTCGCCGGCATTGCGGACGATTGTGCCCTGAACCGACATCACGGTGATGAAGAGCGCGAGCAACACATCCTGCGCCGACGTTGGCAGACGTAACGACATCACGCGGTGTTTCATGCCGCGATCCTATGGTTCTCGCGCGTCCAGGGCCCTCTGCTCAGCTGTGCGACCACCTACGACGACGGACGTAGCCGGGCGCGAGGCGTCTACGCAGAACTGCGTAGACGCTGCCGTCCGCCGTCGGAGGCCCGGGCGGCCCGACAACGTGACGATGGATCTACGCACGCTCCTTCACCTGGCGTCCGGCTGACGGACTGCCCTCATGGAGCGCTTTCACCAGCCTGGAAACACCGCCAGACGCGAAAGGTCATCATGACGAAACGGATGAGACACCGGCGAACGACTGCCCTGGCAGCGTGTTCGGTGGCCATGATGGTGGGACTCACCGCCTGCGGGGCGGACTCCGCGGATTCTGTGGCGGACGGGCCGCACACCGGCCATGGCGCCTCCTCGCCCGTGGCATCGCAGCCGCTGCGAACCGGCGAGCGGTTCGTCAACCTGACCATGCCGGAGTCCTATGCCCCGTCGGCCCCCAACGGCGGCACCGATGACTATCGGTGCCTGCTGATCGATCCACAGGTGGCCAAGCCGATGTTCCTGACCGGCGCCCTGTTCCAGCCCCAGAACGCGAAGATCGTGCACCACGCGGTCGTCCAGGTGATCGCGCCCGAGGCCGCGACACAGGCGCACGCCAAGGACGCCGAGACGCCGGGCCCGGGCTGGACCTGTTTCGGCGACACCGGGCTGGGCCGGGTAGCGGGGACCTATGCCAGCGCCTGGACCCCCAACGGCACGGAGTCCGTTCTCAAGCAGGATGTCGGCTTCCCTGTCAAGCCCGGCAGCCTGATCGTCGTGCAGGCCCATTACAACCTGCTGGCCACCGACGGCCGCACGGGTGAGACGGACCGGCCCAGCGTCCGGTTGCGGCTGACGGACGGCACAGCGGCCACCCAGCCGCTGCGCACTCTCCCCCTGCAGGCGCCGATCGAACTGCCCTGCGCCAGTGGGGAGTCCGGTGCGCTGTGCGACCGCGCCGCGTCGGTCGCGGATGTCAGCAAGCGCTTCGGCGACAGAGTCGGGGGTATCGCGCAGCAACTGCTGCAACTGTGCGGCAACGGCAAGCCGGCGCCCGGCAACACCCAGCGCTGCGACTATCCGATGCGGCAGCCCATGACGGTGTACGCGGCATTGGGACACATGCACATGCTCGGGCGCTCGATCAAGGTCGAACTCAATCCCGGCACCGCCGGGGCCCAGACCTTGCTCGACGTCCCCGTCTTCGACTTCGACAATCAGAAAACCCAGCCATTGCCCACTCCTGTCGACGTCAAGCCAGGAGACACGCTGCGGGTCACCTGTACCCACGACGCGACCCTGCGGCGGCAGGTCCCGGCGCTGAGCAAGCTCCCACCGCGATACGTGGTCTGGGGCGACGGCTCAAGCGATGAAATGTGCACCGGCTTCCTGATCACCTCAGCCACCACATGAGCATGATGCGCGGGGATTCCCCGAGGCAGCCACCGCGCTGGGCGCTGCTGCCGCTGCGCGCCTTTCTCGGTGGCACCCTGGTGTACGCCGGTCTTTCCAAGCTCTTCGACACGCACTACTTGGATGACACCGCGCCGCTCGGAGTCCGCGCCTTGATGCTGGACGCCGCCGAGATCTCCCCGATCGGCCCACTGGTATCGCTGGCAGCCGACTACTCGATCGTCACCGGCCTGACGATCGCTTTCGGGGAGATCGCGGTCGGGCTCGGTGTCCTCCTCGGACTGTTCACCCGGCTCGCCGCCCTCGGTGGTGTCCTCCTGTCGGTCTGCTTCTTCCTGACGGTGAGCTGGACGACCCGGCCGTTCTATTACGGGGCCGACATTGTTTTCGCTTTCTCATGGACTCCGCTGTTGATAGCGGGCGACTCCGAGGTGTTGTCATTGACCGCCTGGCTGCGTGTGAGGGTGCGTCACAAACTCGGTCTGCCGACGCGCAGCACGCCGGATGAGGCGATAGCCGTACAGGACGACATCAAGCGCCGCACCGCGCTACGGGGCGGTCTGATCGCGGCGGCGACTGCTGCTGCCGGCGTGGTCGCGGGGAGCGCGCTTGCACTCGCACGGCGCCCCGAGACCTCCCCGAAGGACTCGGCCAGCCCAGGGCCGGTGATCGCAGCCGCCGCCGACATCGCCGCCGGATCAGCGAAACGCTTCACCGCGCCGAACGGGGCACCCGCCTATCTCCTGCGCCCAACCCCGGACACGTTCCTGGCGTTCAACGCCACCTGCACCCATCAGGGTTGCCCCATCTCCTACGTCGGCCCCGGATTTCGTTGCCCTTGCCACGGCTCCACCTTCGATGCGAACGGACAGGTGACCGGAGGGCCGGCGCGCGCCCCGCTGATCGAAATCCCAGTAAAGGTCATCGACGGCCAGGTCACGATCACCTGAGCTGCCCCCATGAATGAAAACGACTTGAGGAGAAGGGTTGAGAACCGAGAATTCAAACCCTGATGGGGCGCTGGCGAGGCTGGCCCGGTTCTGTTTCCGGCGCCGCCGTCTGGTCCTGCTCACCTGGATCGTCGGCGTGATCGCCGTGGCGTTTGTCGGATTCGGGTACGGCGCAGCCCCCGACAATGACTTCACCGGCGGAAATTCCGAATCCGCCAAGGCGCAGGAGTTGATCGAGCGGCATTTCCCTGAGCAGCAAGGCGACACGCTGACCCTCGCGATCAAGGCGGAAAAGGGAATCGACGCTCCCGCCGCCCGGCAGAAAATCGAGAAGGTCCTCGCCGGGCTCGCCGACTCTCCTGTCACCGGACCGGTGACTTCGCCGTATGACGACAAGAACCTGGTGACAGCGGACCGTCGGATCGCCCGCACGACCATCCCGCTGAGAGACAAGGAGGTGGAGAAGGCCGAGGTCAAGCCCCTGGTGGACCTGGTCAAGGACGCCTCCGACTACACCGTCACGCTTGGTCTGGGTGGGTACATGGCGGAAAAGGGGGAGACGCCCCCGCAGGGTCCGGCCGAAAGCGTTGGCCTCCTGGCGGCAGCGGTGATCTTGTTCATCGCCTTCGGCTCGCTGGTGGCCATGGGCTTGCCGATCGTGACCGCCCTCCTGGCGATCGTGGCCGGCCTCGCGCTGGTGAAGCTGGTCGGGTACCTGGTTCCCGGGCCGGATTTCACCGTGGCCTTCGGCGCGATGATCGGGCTCGGCGTCGGCATCGACTACGCCCTGTTCATCGTGACCCGCTACAAGGACAGCCTGCAGGAAGGCGATGACCCCGAGCGGGCCACGGTCAAGGCCATCGCCACGGCCGGTCACGCGGTGCTGTTCGCCGGAGTCACCGTCGTGATCGCGTTGCTGGGCTTGTTCGTCATGGGACAGCGGTTGATGGCCGGGGTGGCCGTTGCCACGTCGGTGATCGTGCTGGTGACGATGATCGCCGCGCTGACCCTGCTACCCGCGTTCCTGGGCTTCACCGGCTACAAGATCAACTCGCTGCGCCTGCCCCGTCGCGCGCCCCGCGGAAAGCAGTCCGCCGGCGTTCCGTCCCAGCAGCACGCTACGCCCGCCGAGCGATGGTCCGGCATGGTGCAGCGCAGGCCGCTGATCGCCGCGACGCTGGCCGGTGCGGTTCTGCTGGTGCTGGCCGCTCCCACCCTGTCCATGCGGCTGAGCCAGCCTGACGCCAGCGTTCAGCCCCACGACCGGAGCAGCTACATCTCCTACGAGATCCTCTCCGAAGGCTTCGGCCCCGGCTACGGCGCACCGCTGATCTTCACCACTCCGGTCGACTCCACCGGCGCCGACCTGCGTCCCGTCGTCGAAGCGGTCCGCGGCACCGACGGCATCGCCTACGCCACACCACCCCGGGTCAGTAAGGACGGGCAGGCCGCCACCTTCATCGCCTTCCCGACGACCGGGTACCAGGATGAGGCGACCGCGAACCTGGTGCACAAGCTCCGCGACACCGTGCTGCCCAACGCGCCCGGCGGCCGGGATGTCCTCATCGGCGGCCCGAACGCCGCCACCATCGACTCGGCGGAGGAGTCCGGCTCACGCCTGCCGCTGATGATCGCGGTCGTCATCGCGATCTCCATGGTGCTGCTGATCGCGCTGGTCCGGTCGGTGACGATCGCGCTGCAGGCCGCGGTCATGAACCTGCTGTCCATCGGCGCCGCTTACGGCGTTATCGTCGCGGTCGTGCAGTGGGGCTGGCTCGGGCCCGCCCTCGGTTTTCCCGCCGCCATGCCGGTCACGACCTGGGTCCCGATGATGATGTTCCCGGTCCTGTTCGGCCTGTCGATGGACTACCAGGTCTTCCTGATCTCACGGATCCGGGAGGAATACGAGCGAACCGGCGACACCCGCACGGCCGTTGCCCGAGGGCTGGCGCGGACGGCCAAGGTCATCACGGCCGCAGCCGCCATCATGGTCGCCGTCTTCACCACCTCGCTG
The DNA here is from genome assembly GCF_040659615.1 of Nonomuraea sp. NPDC049784. Taxonomy (NCBI): domain Bacteria; kingdom Bacillati; phylum Actinomycetota; class Actinomycetes; order Streptosporangiales; family Streptosporangiaceae; genus Nonomuraea; species Nonomuraea sp. NPDC049784. Next base: position 8,400 of record NZ_JBFAMX010000096.1, on the reverse strand, counting down.
CTCGGTCCTGACATCGCGGTCAAACAGGGCGGCCTGGGCATGGCCGTCGCCGTGCTCATCGACGCCACCATCGTCCGGATGATCCTCGTCCCCGCAGTGATGGAACTGTGCGGCAAGGCCAACTGGTGGATGCCCGCACGCCGGGCACCGAAGCCGACCCCGGCCGCACCGGCCAGGATCGAGGAACAGGCCGGAGTCTGACGTCTCGCCGAACCGCGGTGCGGGAACCTGCGGCGGGTTCCCGCACTGGCCGAGGTGGCCCGCGAGTTCGGCATGAACACCGGCACCCTCGGCAATCACTGCCCCCTACCCGCAAAGGAAGAATCATGTTCTTGCGTATCGCAATCACCGCACAAACCGTCGCCCTGCTGCTGCAGGCGGTCACCGCCGGGCTGCTGCTGGCCTCGCCCAGTGGCCGGATGGCGCACAGCACCATGGCCATCGGTGTGATGGTCACCGTGCTGCTGCACCTGGTCGCCGCCCTGCTGGCTCGACGGTTGAGCGTCATTCTGCCTGCCGCCGGCATGGTGGTGATGACGCTGGCGCAGATGGCGCTGGGCATGGCCCACCTGAAGACCCTGCATGTGCCGCTCGGCGTGCTGATGTTCGGCGTGAGCATGGTGCAGCTGGCACGGACCTGGTCCGTCAGCCGCACCCAGACGGCGTCAGCATGACGATGACCAGACGGCAGGCGCTGCAGCTGCTCGGCATGGGCGCGACGCTGAGCATCTCGGGCTGCTCGCTGCTCGGCCGTACCCCGCTGCCCCAGCTCCTGGCCGGCAACGCGCCGCCGCCCAAGCCGTACACGGTGCCGCTCCCGTTGCCGGCGGTGGCCAAGCCGCACAAGACAGACACGACCACCGACTACTACGAGCTCGTCCAGCGAGCGGCGGAGGTGGAGATCCTGCCCGGCCTGCGCACCCCGATCTGGGGGTACGACGGGCAGTTCCCCGGACCCACCATCCGCGCGCGCAGCGGCCGCCGGACCGTCGTGCGCGTCACCAACAGCCTGGGCGTACCGACCGTCACCCACCTGCACGGCGGGCATACCCCGCCGGAGTCCGACGGCTACCCCACCGACCTGGTCCAGCCGGGCACCCACCGCGACTACGTCTTCCCGCTGGAGCAACGCGCGGCCACGCTCTGGTACCACGACCACCGCATGGATTACACCGGGCCGCAGGTCTGGCGCGGCCTTGCCGGGTTTTTCCTGGTCGGCGACGACGAGGAGGAGGCGCTGCCGCTTCCGTCGGGAGAGCGTGACGTGCCGCTGATGATCTGCGACCGGTCGTTCCACGCCGACGGCACCATGCCCTACCCGGTCCGGCACGACGGCCCCGGCGCCCGGGAGGCGTTCATGGGCGGCGTGCTGGGCGATGTCATCCTGGTCAACGGCGCGCCCTGGCCACAGTTTGGGGTGGACCGCGCCCGCTATCGGCTGCGGCTGCTCAATGGCTCCAACGCCCGCACCTACGAGCTGGCCCTGTCGCCCGGCGGCATGCTGGTGCGGATCGGCAGCGACGGCGGCCTGCTGGCCGTGCCGCAGCCGCTCAATCGGGTACGGCTGGCGCCGGGCGAGCGCGCGGACGTGATCGCCGACTTCGCCGCCTACCGCGTGGGCGACCAGGTCGAACTGCGCAACCTCGCCGCCGAGGGGGCTCAGGCCCGGGTGATGCGCTTCACCGTCGAGCGGGACGCCCGCGACGACTCGGCTATCCCGACGACGCTGTCTCGCATCGAACGTCTCGACCCGGTCAAGGCCGCGGTGACCCGTGACTTCGAGTTCAGCAGCGGCGACCTGCACGGCCACACCGGTTGGCTGATCAACGGCAAACCCTTCGACGCCCGTCGCGCCGATGCCCGGCCCAAGCTCGGCCAGGTCGAGATCTGGCGGCTGACCAGCGACGTCGCCCACCCCGTGCACCTGCACCTGACGCCCTTCCAGGTGCTGTCGGCCGGCGGCGAGCGTCCGAGCGGGCCGCCGGAGTGGAAGGACACCGTCGAACTGCGGGAGGCGCAGACCGTGGAGATCATCACCCGCTTCACCGGCTACCGGGGCCGCTACGTCCTGCACTGCCACAACCTCGAACACGAGGACATGGCCATGATGAGCACGTTCGAGGTGGTCTGATGCCCGACTTCCACGCCTTTCTGACGCGCCTGCCGTACGAGCTGGCCTTCGGTGAGGAGGACCCGGCCACGATCGTGGACCGCTACTACACCCCGACCTTGAATACCACAACAACGGGCATCACCCTCGACCGCCAGCGCCTGATCGACCACGCCGGCCCAGCTCGCAAGAACGCTGTCGTTGAGGCGCGGTGTGACGGTCACGGCGCGGCCGGCGATGTCCATGTCCTCGTGCCGCAGGCCAGGGCCTCGCCGATGCGAACGCCGCAGTCCAGCAAAATGCCGAAGACGAGGCGATCCCGCAGATGATCGCAGGCATCCAGGATGGCCTGGGCCTCGGCAGACGTCAGCACGTGGGGCCGCGGCCGCGAGGCTCTCAGCTTGATGGTCCGCCTTCGCTCAGCTATGTGCTTGGTGACGTGGTGCAGGAACGGCTTGTAGGAAGTCGCTGCCGATCCGCGTCGATGCCCTGCCGGGAGGTTAGTGACCAGGAGACCGGCCAGCTCGACGCTGTGCCGGGCGTGGAACTCGCAGAAGGAGGTCAGGGCGGCCAGCTTGCGGTTCACGCTCGCCGCCGAGCAGTGGTGATCAACCGTGGGCAGCACGGTGACCTTGCCATGGCGAGCCTCGGGCGGCAGCCGCAGCCAGGCCACGAACCCGGCCGCGTCCTCCAGCGTGGCGGTCTTCCAGTTGAGGTCGCGGCCGATCAGGTAGACGAACCAGTCCTTCAGATCGTGAGCGTAGGCCTTGACCGTGTTCGGCGACCTCTCGATCGAGGTCAGGCCAGGAACTGCTCGACCGGCTCGACCGGGACGTGTTCGTTCCCGAGCAGAGTCCATGACTCCGCCTCCGAGTCCGGCATGAGTACTCGTTGTACGCGCATCGAATCCCCCGCTTCCGTGCTGGACAGCGGAAGGTAATCGCATCCAGCACGATGATCGGGAAGGAGTTAGCGCAGGTCGTACATGTCAGAGACTTGAGGGCTCAAGATAACGAAGCCGAGCCGCGTCGCCCCGGATTGTTCGCCAGCAGCGCGAACTCCTCCTCATCCAGCGTCCAGCACTCGATCAGGTCCTCTAACTCCCATTCGCGCCGCATGTCCCACAACCTTTCTCCCGGACCTCCAACAAGGGTCAGGAGAAACATATTGTAACCGCTCGGCTACCGCCCGGTATGCCGCATCTGTGATGGCGACGCAACGTGCCAGAGACATAACATTTGGCTAATTTGCGGCCCGGCTCGCGAAGGAGTCAGTGGCCAAACCGCACGGCGGCAGTCACACGGCGTTACTTTGCGGCTGGTAACGCGGACCCGAGTGGGGCCCCTTGAAAGCCCAGAGTTCCCTCGAACCCAAGGGTTGACGCTGGACCGTCGGGGTGGTCTGGGAGGTTATGCACCCTTGGGTTCACAGGAACCCAAGGGTCCCTACGGCCAGCCGGTCCCAGGCAGTGCCCAGGGCACGGCGACGGCGGCCACCCCGGCCTCGCGAGCGGCTAGGGCGCCTGAGCTGGTGTACGGAGCCGACCCCCGTCGTGAGCAGGCGTTCTCGGTCAGAGCGACGCTTGGCACCGGACCGAGCCGTCCTCGACCGGGGCCGGCACGCGACTCCTCGACTTCACCACCGCTACAAAAACCTCAGTTCCTGTTTCTCAAGCTCTGAGCTGCGGTGACGGCTCTGGTGGTTCTGCGTGATGATGGGCGGCGGACCCGGCGCCTTGCCGCTGGAGTTCGGGCCTGACGGGGGCACGGGCCTATCTGGGACGCCTCACTAGGCATAATGTCGGCCATGGCTTCTCTTGTGCACCATGTGACCATCGACTGTGCGGACACCTACCGGCTCGGGACGTTCTGGGCGGAGGTACTGGATACCAAGCTCAGTAGTGATGATCATCCCGGTGACCCCGAGGCTCTGGTCGAGGCGGAGGGCATCGCGATCCTGTTCGTCGCCGTCCCCGAGGGCAAGACGGTTAAGAACCGGCTCCACTTCGACATCCAGCCCACGGACCGCACTCGCGACGAGGAAGTCGAGCGCCTACTCTCCCTCGGTGCCGCTCTGGTGGCCGACCGCCGCCGCCCCGACGGCTCCGGCTGGGTCACTCTTGCTGACATCGAGGGCAACGAGTTCTGCGTCGAGCGCAGCGCTGCCGAGCGTGCCGCCACCGCCTCCTGACCTTTCGTCGAGTGTTGGTACGCCAACCTTGCATCTGACGGTCATGCGGCCGGACTGGCGGCGGTCGGCCGGCTCACCCGCGAACAGGCCAACGTCATCAGTGCCGCCGTCGCACCCGCTCACACCGGGCAGGTCGTCGCGAAGCTTCCGGCGATGAGCGGCAACCGCCGGTGACGGCTCTGACTGTCCTGCGGGATGATGGGGTGTGTGACACGGCGGTGTTGTCCGAGCTGCGGCCGGGAATTGCCGGGGTGGTTACGGGCGGATGCCACGTTCTGCAGCACGGCATGCCGGGCTCGGCATTGGCGCTGGGTGCGGCGCAGTCGTGCGGTTGTGCCGCTTGCTGCTGGAGGGTTCTGCGGACCGGCGGGCGCGCTGTTGCGATCTTCTGTTCGGCGCGGTGTCGTACGCGGGCGTGGCGGCGCCGGAGAGCCGTTCGTGAGGGCGTCACGGTGACGGAGTCGCGAACGGCTGAGTGATCCGGTTTCGGGCGGATATGGCGCGGGGGAAACGGTCCTATAACCAGCCCATTGTCACGGGCTGCTATGGCGAGCGCACTCACGGTCAGTCGTTTCCGGGACAGCCGGGACGCTCGTGAAGGGAGCCGGGATGGATCATCCCGCCACGGCCCACAGCAAGATCGGCCGGGTCAGTGCCGAACGCTATGAGCAGCTCGTCAGCGAGACCCGCGAGCTGGTCGCCACCGTGTCCAAGGCGCAGTTCGCGATCGGCGACTTAACCGACCAGCTCAAACACTGCGTGTGACGTTTGTTGATCACCCTCTGTGAGGGATAGCGTCCGCCTTAACTGATCTCGGACGGGATGTTCGGGACGTCAGCAGCACGTCGGGGGACGCATGGCTGGTCGGCTGGTCATCGGGGATGTCCGGGTTCAGGAAGTAGTACGAGGCGACGGTCGGCGAACGTACACCATCGTCCTGCCGGGCGGAGAGGTGCACCGGGCGGCGGATGGGTTCCTGCGCACTCGCGAGGGCGGCACCGACCGGGCCTACGCCTACCTGCTGGTCGACCACCTGCGGTGGCTGGAGTTCGAAGGGCTCACTCCGGAGACGGTGACGCTGCGGGACCTGCAGCGGTACATGGGGGCTCTCGGCGCCGAGTACGCCGGCCCGTTCGGTCGGCCGTGGCGGACCGGCAAGCGCCCTTATGGTCAGAGCAGTCTGGAGACCACAGCGGCCGCTTTGAAGGGCTTCTACCTCTGCCAAGGCATGCGGGGCGTCAACCAGGAGCTGGCGGAGGAGTTCAAGCGCGACCGGCTGCCGACCAAGGCCGACCGGCGACGCGCCTTCCTCGGGCACACGCTGACGACGATGCCGGCCAACCCCCTCACGCCCGCCAAGACGGTTCGGCTGCGTCATCCGAAGCTCCTTCCCGAGGGAACCCGCCAACGCCTGATAGAGGCCCGGTCGGCAGCACGGGACCGGCTGGCCGTGACCTGGCTGGCCGATGGAGGCTTCCGGGTTGGCGAGCTCTGCGGGCTGCACCTGGTCGACCTGCACCTGCGCGAGGACGTTGCCTGCGGCGAGTGCCGGACGCCGCACGTGCACATCTGCCATCGCGAGAACAACCCCAATCGAGCCCGTGTCAAGACCAAGCGTCCTTGGAACATTCAAGACGGCGTCGTACGCGGCGGTACCGTGCGACGGGCCAGTCCCGCGATGGTGCACACCTACTTCGAGTACATGACCACCGAGTATCCGCGCGGCGTTGAGCACGGGATGCTGCTGGTTCAGTTGCACGGCTCGCACCGCGGGCAGCCATGGGCGACCGCGGGCGTCCGCAAGATGCTCCGGCTGGCCGGCATCAGCCTGGAGCTGGGGAGGGTCCGGCCGCACGCCTTCCGGCACGAGTTCGCCACCGACGTGCTCGACGCCTCCGGCGGCAACAGCCTGATTGCCCGCGACGCCGGGGGCTGGGCCTCGGCCACCATGGTCGAGCAGATCTACGGGCACGTCGACATCCACGATCCGGCCTTCGTGACGGCCTTGACCACGGTGTGGGGCGAGCAGGCATGATCCCGTTGACGCTGCTGCCCAGCGACGGCAGCAGCCGCGTCCGGCGCGACCGCCTTGAGCTGCTGACCGCCCTGCTCACCGCTCCGAACGTCGAACCGCTCTTCCGGGATGACGTCATCGTGCTCCCGCCGCAGCATCCGACCTTCGCCTGGCAGTGCATGGTCCAGGACTGCGAACGGACCCGGCGCCCGGGCGGCACTTTGTGCTTCACCCACATCGAACAGTGGGGACAGGCCAAAGAGACCGGGACGAGCATGGCGGAGTTCCGGCGAAGTGCGCAGCCGCTGCCACAAAGCTGGGGGCAAGATCCCGGGCTCTGCCTGATCTGCCCCGAGCGGCCGGCCCACGTGCGAACAACCCGGCTCTGCGTCACGCACGACCAGCGCTGGAGGAAAGCACGACGCGCAAGTGCGAGCGATTTCGCGGCCTGGGCGACCGGACAGCCGGCCTACACCGGGTTCGGCCGCTGCCGGGTTACGGTCTGCCCCCATCTGGCGGACTCGGCCAAGGGGCTGTGCCTGCCGCACAGGCAGCGCTGGCGCATGGAGGCTGAGTCGTATGAGGACGACGTCCAGCTCCGGCGGTGGTGCGCGGTCACCGAGCCGATCGTCCGCGTCGGCGTGATCAACCTGACCGGGCTTCCTGCCCTGGTCAAAGCCGAGATCCAGTGGGGCCTGTTCGCCCACACCCAGATCAAGGGAAGGTCCACCTGGGATCTGACCGGGGTTCAGCGGCTGGCCAATCACGCCCGCCAGCACCGGTTCACCTCGCTGCTGGAGCTGGACACCCACGGCGCTGACGGCCTGACCCGCAAAGACCTCGAATCCATGCTCCGCATGATCTGTTACGAGATCGTCTGCGGACTGCGCTGCGTCTACTACAGCCCGCAGGACACCAAGGAGGCCGGCTTCATCGAGACCGACCACTTCGGCCGCCGGTTCAACCGCACGCAGAGCCATTTCAACCTCACCAGCGTCTCCCAGCGCTGGCTGCGCGACCTGCTCTGGGACCATCTCGCCAACAGGCTGAGCTCAACGCGGTGTCCCCGCAGCCGAGGCCCGTTCGACAACATGCGCCGGGCCTGCGCCGAGCTCAGCGCCTTCCTGGAGATCGACGCGCCCGATGGCGGCCACGATCCCGCACAACTGCGCCAGGAACACGCGCAGCGTTTCGTGGCCGACCAACGTCACCGGGCCCGGCACGGACTGCCGTCGATCGCGCTGGCCCATCGGGACGGCCGACCCGGCACCGTCACCGAAAACACCCACCGCTTTGTGTTCAACGGTGTCCGCAAGCTGCTGTTCGACGCGCTGGAATCGGGCACCGCAGGCCAACTCGGCCTGGATCCGAGGTTCATCACCGCCATTCCACACGGGGGCGACGGCACCAAGCGCTCCCGCAGCCCGTTCTCCGACGAGGTCGCCCGGGCTCTGGCCGATGAGGCCAACCTCCAGCGGTTCAGCCAGGACTATGACCTCAACGGCCGTGGACTACGCGACGTCTGGGAAGCCATCGTCGTCACCGGACGCCGGTGCGGCGAGATCCTCGAGCTCCGATGGGACTGGCATCGGCCGCTATCGGGGCCTGCCGATGCTCTGGCACGACCAGACCAAGGTCGGGAACTACAACGAGGGAATCCGCATTCCCGAGGCCCTCTATGACCGGCTCGACCAGCGCCGCCGCAAGACGCTGACCCGCTTCGAGCACCGGCACGGGCGGCTGCCCACCGCGCAGGAACGGGCCATCATCGCCTTGTTCCCCAGCGACGTGCGCAACGTCAACGAGGACAAGTCCCTGTCCTACCCCTGCTTCTGGGCCAGCTTTCGTGCCTGGGTGGACAGCCTCGACCTCGGTGCCGCCGTCGCGCACCAGGCCCGGCACACCCTGGCCACCAACCTGCTGCGCGCCGGCGCGAGCCTGGCCCACATCCGGCGCTACCTCGGCCACGTCAGCGACCGCATGGCCGAGCACTACGTCAACCCTCAGGAATTGCATCAGACGGGCGAAGGTCCGCAGGTCGCGAGGTCGTCGCGGCGTTCGGCGGGGCTTCCGGAGGCGTTGGTCT
>NZ_JBFAMX010000095.1:0-27674 GCF_040659615.1 Nonomuraea sp. NPDC049784 | reverse complement strand
CGCGGTTCGCGTTCCCGCCGGGCGCGACGCTGGTGCTGTGCACCGACGGCGTCACGGAGGCCCGCGACCCCGGCGGCGCCTTCTACCCGCTGGCGGAGCGCCTGCGCGCATGGGCACCCGACCCACCCGACAGGCTCGCCCAGGCGCTCGGCGCCGACCTGCACGCCTTCACCAGGGCGGCCCCGCGCGACGACATCGCGATCGTCACCCTGCGCAGGACCGAGCCGGGAAGCACGCGGTGGGAGGTCTGGTACGACGGACCGCGGGACACCCACACAACATCATGAACCGGTCACTCCGATGGCGCGTACCTACACACATCGGACATGGTCGATGGAGGTGTCGTGGAGCTCAGCCTCTTACGGGCACAGGCGCACAGCCCGTCGTACTTCTCACTGATGCGCGCCTCGTCGGGAGAGCGCGCGCCGGTCGACTTCTGCATTCCGTGCAACCCGTACTTCCCGACCCCGGATATCTTCGATCACCTCGGGAGGAACCTGGAGACGATACTCAAGTTCTATCCGAGCGACGCGGGCACGATCACCGAGGAGCTCTGCGCCACGCTCGGGCTGCACCCCAAGACGGTCGCCATGGGCAATGGGTCGACCGAGCTGATCACCTGGATCGACCACCTGCTGGTGCGCGAGAGCCTGGCGGTGCCCATCCCCACCTTCGGGCGCTGGACCGACCAGCCGCTGGAGACGGGCAAGCGGGTGGACATGTACCCGTTGCTGGAGAGCCGCAACTTCACGCTGGACGTGAACGACTACGTCTCGTTCATCCGCATGCGCGGCTCCCGGGTGGCGGTGATCTGCAACCCCAACAACCCCGACGGCGGCTACCTGCCCAAGCACGAGGTCCTGCGCCTGCTCGACCAGCTGATCGACCTGGATCTGGTGATCGTGGACGAGTCGTTCGGCGACTTCGTGGACGCCGAACCGTACCCGGGGCTGGCGGCGGAGGCGGCGGTCCGGCCGAACGTGATCGTCCTGCGCAGCCTGGGCAAGAACTTCGGCCTGCACGGCATCCGCTTCGGCTACATGGTCGCGAACCCGGCACTGGCCGCCCGCGTGCGCGACGCCCTGCCGAAGTGGAACCTGAACTCGTTCGCCGAGGTCGTGGTGTTCATGATGCGGCAGTTCATGCCCGAGTACCAGGAGAGCCTCAAGCGGGTGGGCCACGACAGGCGAGCGATGTTCCAGCAGCTCAGTACCATGCCGGGGCTGTCGGTGTTCGCCTCCCAGGGCAACTTCCTGCTGGTCAAGCTGCCGCCCGGGCACGACGGGGTGCCGCTGCGCGACCACCTGCTCAGCGAGCACGGCGTGTACGTCCGAGAGTGCGGCAACAAGCTGGGCACGACGAGCCAGTTCATCCGCCTGGTCGTGCGGCCGCAGGACGACGTGCGGCGGCTGCTCATCGGCATGACGCAGTTCCTGTACTCGGGCAGCCTCCACGAGATCCCCGTGATCGGGCTGCACCACCGGCACGTCAACCCGCTGTCGGCCTGAGACTTGTACCGTATGCCGTACGGTACGATGTACGGAACCCACAGAATGTCGGGGACGGACTATAGGCTGTCCCGGCTTTCCCCCGTACGGCATAAAAATCAGACGATGGAAGGGTTCCGTGGTCGTCTCCAGCCGCCAGGCCAGCACCGATCAGCACCACGATCACACCGCCGCCGACAGCCACGACCTCATCCAGGTCCGCGGCGCCAGGGAGAACAACCTCAAGGGCGTCTCCCTCGACATCCCCAAGCGCCGCCTCACCGTCTTCACCGGCGTGTCCGGCTCCGGCAAGTCGTCGCTCGTCTTCGACACGATCGCCGCGGAGTCGCGCCGGCTGATCGACGAGACCTACACGGCGTTCATCCAGGCGTTCATGCCGAGTCTGGCCCGCCCCGACGTGGACGCCCTGCACAACCTGAGCGCGGCGATCATCGTGGACCAGGAGCGCATGGGCGCCAACGCCCGCTCCACCGTGGGCACGGCGACCGACGCGCACACGATGCTGCGGATCGTCTTCAGCCGGATCGGCGAGCCCCACGTCGGCCCCGCCTCCGCCTTCAGCTTCAACCGAGCCGAGGGCATGTGCCCCGAGTGCGAAGGGCTGGGCAAGGCGTCCGACATCGACGTGGACGAGCTGGTCGACAGGGAGCTGTCGCTGAACGAAGGGGCGATCAAGGCCCCCGGATTCGCGGTGGACAGCTGGCCCTGGCAGGTCGTGGCGGGCTCCGGCCTGTTCGACCCCGCCGTCAAGCTGAAGGACTTCACCCCCGCGCAGTGGGAGGACCTCCTCCACAAGCCTGCGACCAAGATCAAGTACGGCTCCAACAACTTCACCTACGAGGGGCTCGTCACCCGGGTCAGGCGGACCTACCTCGGCAAGGACCGCGAGTCGATGCAGCACTCCGCGCGGGCGTTCGCGGAGCGGGCGATCAAGCTGGCCGTCTGCCCGTCCTGCGGCGGCTCCCGGCTGAACGAGGCCGCCAGGTCGGCCATGATCGACGGCAGGAACATCGCCGACTGCTCGGCCATGCAGATCAACGACCTGGCCGCCTTCGTCCGCGGCATCGGCAACCCTGCCGTCGGCCCTGTGCTGGACGGGCTGCGCTCGACGCTCGACTCCCTCGTCGAGATCGGCCTCGGCTACCTGAGCCTCGACCGCGAGTCGGGCACGTTGTCGGGCGGCGAGGCGCAGCGCGTCAAGATGGTGCGCCACCTCAACTCGAGCCTCACCGACGTCACGTACGTCTTCGACGAGCCCACGGCCGGGCTGCACCCGCACGACATCCAGCGGATGAACAACCTGCTGCTCCAGCTCCGCGACAAGGGCAACACGGTGCTCGTCGTCGAGCACAAGCCGGAGACGATCGCCATCGCCGACCACGTGATGGACCTCGGCCCCGGCGCCGGCACGGCCGGCGGGCAGCTCTGCTACGACGGCGACCTGGAGGGGCTGCGCGCCTCCGGCACCCTGACCGGCCGCTACCTGGACCATCGCGTACGGCTCCGCGACCACGTCCGCACCCCGGCCGGGCACCTGCCGATCAAGGGCGCCACCCTGCACAACCTCAAGGACGTCGGCGTGGACATCCCGCTCGGAGTGTTGACGGTGGTCACCGGCGTGGCGGGGTCGGGCAAGAGCTCCCTCATCCACGGGTACGTCGCCGGGCGGGACGGCGTGGTGGTGGCCGACCAGTCGCCGATCCGCGGCTCGCGGCGGAGCAACCCGGCCACCTACACCGGCCTGCTCGACCCCGTCCGCACGGCGTTCGCCAAGGCCAACGGCGTCAAGCCCGGCCTGTTCAGCGCCAACTCCGAAGGCGCCTGCCCGGCGTGCAAGGGCATCGGCCTGATCTACACCGACCTGGCCATGATGGCGGAGGTCGCCTCGGTGTGCGAGGAGTGCGAGGGCAAGCGGTTCACGCCTAAGGTGCTGACGTACACGCTGCGCGGCAAGGACATCAGCGAGGTGCTCGCCATGCCGGTGGCCGAGGCCCGAGACTTCTTCACCGAACGGCAGGCCCGCACGATCCTCGACCGCCTGGCCGCGGTCGGCCTCGGCTATCTGGGCCTGGGCCAGCCGCTCACCACGCTGTCGGGCGGCGAGCGGCAGCGGCTCAAGCTCGCCATCCACATGGCCAAGAACGGCACCACGTACGTGCTGGACGAGCCCACCACGGGCCTGCACCTGGCGGACGTGGACCAGCTGCTGGCGCTGCTCGACCGCCTGGTGGACGACGGCAACACGGTCATCGTGATCGAGCACCACCAGGCCGTCATGGCCCACGCCGACTGGATCATCGACCTGGGCCCGGGAGCCGGTCACGACGGCGGCCAGGTGGTCTTCTCCGGCACCCCCGGCGAGCTGGTCGCCAGCGGCACCTCGCTCACGGCGATCCACCTGCGCGACTACGTGAGCAACCCCTGAGCCAGGGGGCCGGCCGGTCTCGCGCGCGGCCAGGTCGCGTATCCACGCCTCCAGGCCGCGCGGGACCGCGAGCGCTTCAGACGGCCAGACGAGCCAGGACGCGGGCGAACTCCGGCGGGGGCGCCACCACGAGCCGGGTCTGGCCCTGCTGCGAGACGATGTCGGCCCTGATGTGCGTCAACCGCCCCTCGTGCCACCAGTACACCTGCGAGCTGAGCCCGTCCGTCTGCGCCGCGTGGACCCGCAGCCGCTCGATGGCGCGTACCACGCCGATCCCGTCCACCGGGTGCACGAGCAGCGTGTACGGGTCGGGCAGCACCACGAGCACCCCGTCGGAGGGAACGGAGAGGTAGTCGCCCAGCCACCGCAGATGGGTGGCGGCCGACGGGGACATGGCGGTCAGGCGAGTCACCGGCGTGCCCGACAGCTCGATGGACTCGACCTCCAGCCGCTCCTCGCGGCGGACGTTGGCGACGGCCATCTCGATCGCCTGGGCGGTCGGCACGGGCCAGCACCCGGCCTGCTCGGGCCGCACGGCGCGCGAGCCCACGAAGAGCAGCTCCACCAGGTCCGCGTTGAGGTGGCGGCCCACCACGCGGGTCAGGTCGGCCACCTCTTCCACGGCCTCCACGCGGGTCCGGACGAGCGGCCCGGCCTGCTCCAGGTCGCAGACGTCCAGCCGCTCCCCCGCGGTGGCCACGGCGTGCGAGAGGTGCTCGGAGACGAGCATGGGCCAGTCCTCCCTGGCCCTGCGCCCCGCCTCGCGGCGCAGCCCCGTGAGCCTGACGACCAGCTCCATGTCGCCCGTGAGCGTCACGGATCCGCCGTCACGGGCGAACTCGAAGGAGTATCCGAGGGACTCGGCGACGAGCGCGAGCAGCGAGTCGAGATCGACGTCCTCAACCGGCCGGCGTGAGGGCTCCCGGTGCCGCCTGAACAAGCTCACGCGCCATGTCCCTTTCTGTCGGATTCGTCCCTCCTACCTTGCCTGCTCCCCATCACCGACAATGGCAGCTAGGGAGCACGATTCGGTATCGATAACCCCAAGTCTCCCGAGCCACACACTCATCTGGGGCGACCCGTGTCCCACCGGAAGCCCCGCCAGGACAGGAACCCCGAGCCCGCCGAGCCGGTCTTCGAGCACCGGGTACGGGTCGCCGCAGTCGACCCACGAGCCGAGCGCGATCCCGCGCACCCCGTCGAGCGCCCCCGCCTGCAGGAGCTGGGTGAGCATGCGGTCGATCCGGTACGGCTCCTCCCCGATGTCCTCCAGGAACGCGAGCTTCCCCGCGAACGACGGCTGCCACCGCGTGCCGCACATCGAGGCGAGCAGCGACAGGTTGCCCCCGGCGAGCACGCCCTCGGCCCGCCCCTGGACCAGCACCCGCTCGCCCTGGACCGGCTCGGGCGTGCCGAACAGCGCCGCCTGCAGGCTCTTCCAGGTGCGCGGCTCCGGCCCCTTCTCGTCGGCCAGGATGTCGCAGGCCGCCATCGGCCCGTGCAGCGTGGGCACGCCCAGCTCGATGGCGAACGCGTTGTGCAGCGCCGTGATGTCGCTCGACCCGAGCAGGACCTTGGGGCCCGCCGCCCGCATGGCGTTCCAGTCGAGCAGGTCGAGCAGCCTGGCGGCGCCGTACCCGCCCCTGCAGCAGAACACCGCGGAGACGGCCGGGTCGCACCAGGCGGACTGCAGGTCGGCGGCCCTGGCGGCGTCGTCGCCCGCCAGGTAGTCGAGCGGCTGGCGGGCGAGCGCGTGCGCGCCGACCACGACCTTCAGCCCGAGGCTCTCCAGGCGCTCGACGCCGCGCCTGAGCATCACCGCGTTGGGCGGGCCCGACGGCGAGACGACCGCGACGGTGTCACCGGGTCGCATCGATCAACTCCTCGAATGGCTCGTTCGCGTGGAAACGAATGGCTCGTCCACGTGGAAAACGGTGTCACACTTACCTCTCATATGCGACTTCCGCCCCACATACTCGTGGTCAACGGCATCAAGGTCCGCCGGCCGGTCTTCCTGATCGGAGCGCCGCATTCCGGCACGGACCTGCTCGCCCGTGCCCTGAAAAGATCTCCCGGCTTCCACGTGACGATGGGCCGCTCGAGCGTGGCGCACGTGGTGTACGCCTTCGCCCGCAAGCCGTCCATCGGCCAGACCTCCGGCGCCGTGCGCGTCATGCGCGACGCGCTCGCCGAGTCGTGGCAGGTGCTGCCCCGATCCTGCGGCGGGTGCGCCGAGTCGTGCAGGGAGGCGGGCGGGGTCACGGGGACCGGTCCCTGCGTGTCCACGAGCGAGATGACCAGGTTCGGCGACGGCAGCCCCGACCTGCTCTACAGCGCTCCCGTGCTGCTCCAGGCCTTTCCCGACGCGCGGTTCGTGCAGCTCATCCGCGACGGCAGGGACGTGGTGGCCGGCATGCTCGGCGATCCCGCGTGCCTGGCCTGGTTCAAGCCGGCGATGTTGTCGGAGCAGACCGAGTTCCCCAACGCGTTCCTCGGCGTCAACAAGGACGAGCACCTCGACCGGTGGAAGGGCATGCCGACGGCCGGCAAGAGCGCGCTGCGCTGGCGCAGCGCCGTGCGCCTGAGCGCCGAGCTGCGCAGGACGCTGCCCGAGCAACAGCTCCTGACGCTGCGCTACGAGGACTTGGTGCAGAAGCCGGCGCCGTCGGTGGCGGCGCTGGCGGAGTTCCTGGAGACGCGGGTGTCGAAGGTCGTCCTGTACGACACCGGCGTCCCCAAGGTCGGCGCCTGGCGCACCAAGCTCAGGCCGCCCGACCTGGAGCTGGTGGAGAAGGTGGCCAGGGAGGAGCTCAACCGGCTGGGCTACCTGAGGAAGTGAACTGGGTGCGGTAGAGCTCGGCGTACAGGCCGCCCCGGGCCAGCAGCTCCTCGTGGCGTCCGCGCTCGGCGATGCGGCCCTCGTGGATGACGAGGATCTCGTCGGCCTCCCTGATCGTGGAGAGCCGGTGCGCGATCACCAGCGAGGTGCGGCCCTCCAGCGCGGTCTTCAGTGCCACCTGCACGGCCGCCTCCGACTCCGAGTCGAGGTGGGCGGTGGCCTCGTCGAGCACGACCACGCGGGGCGCCTTCAGCAGCAGCCTGGCGAGCGCGAGGCGCTGCTTCTCGCCCCCGGACAGCCGGTAGCCGCGGTCGCCGACGACCGTCTCGAGCTGGTCGGGCAGGCTCTCGACGAGGTCGCCGATCTGCGCGGCCCTGAGAGCCCCCCAGATCTCCTCGTCGCTCGCCCCCGGCCTGGCATAGCGGAGGTTGGCCCCGATCGTGTCATGGAAGAGATGAGCGTCCTGCATGACCACTCCGACGGTGTCGCGGAGGGAGTCGAGGGTGGCGTCGCGCACGTCGAGCCCGTTGATCCGGACCGCGCCCTCGTTGACGTCGTACAGGCGGGACACGAGTGACGTGATGGTGGTCTTGCCCGCGCCGGAGTGGCCGACCAGGGCGACGAGCCGGCCCGGCTCGGCCGTGAACGAGATGCCCTTGAGCACGGGGTAGGACGGGCCGGTGTCCTGCCTGGCCACCGACTCCAGCGAGGCCAGCGAGACCTCCTCGGCGGCCGGGTAGCGGAAGCGCACGTCGTCGAACTCGATGGTCACGGGCCCGTCGGGGAGCCCGGTGGCGCCGGGCCTCTCCGCCACCATGGGCTTGAGGTCGAGGATCTCGAAGACCCGGTCGAAGCTCACGAGTGCGGTCATCACGTCGACGTGCACGTTGGACAGGGACGTGAGGGGGCCGTACAGGCGCATCAGGAGGGCGGCCAGGGCCACCAGCGTGCCCAGCTCGAAGACGCCGGAGACCGACAGCACGCCGCCGATGCCGTACACCAGCGCTGTGGCGAGCGCGGCGACGAGCCCGAGCGCGACCCTGAACACGGTGCCGTACATGCCGACCGTCACGCCCACGTCGCGCACCCTGGCGGCCCTGCGGCCGAACACCTCGGCGTCGTCCTCCGGGCGGCCGTAGAGCTTGGCGACCATGGCGCCGGCCACGTTGAAGCGCTCGGTGGTGACCGAGCTCATCTCGGCGTCGAGCTGCATCTGCTCGCGCGTCAGCGCCGACATGCGCCGCCCGACGAACTTGGCGGGCACGATGAAGATCGGCAGCAGCACCAGCGCGACCAGCGTCACCTGCCACGACAGCGCCAGCATCGCGCCCAGCACGAGGACCAGGCTGACCACGTTGGAGACCACCGACGACAGGGTGCTCGTCAGCGCCCGCTGCGCGCCGATCACGTCGGTGTTGAGCCTGCTGACCAGCGCGCCGGTCTGGGCGCGCATGAAGAACGCCACCGGCATGCGCTGCACGTGGTCGAACACCTCGGTGCGCAGGTCGTAGATCAGGCCCTCGCCGATGCGCGCCGAGAACCACCGCTGCACCAGCGTCAGCCCGGCGTCCACCAGCGCCAGCGCGCCGATCGTCACGGCCAGCGCCACCACGACGCCCGGCTGCTTGGCCAGGATGCCGTCGTCGATGATCGCCTTCATCAGCAGCGGGTTGACGACCACGATCACCGCGCCCGCCACGACGAGCAGCAGGAACGCGGCGATATGCGTCCGGTACGGCTTGGCGTAGCGCGCGATGCGCCGGACCGTGCCGGGTCGCAACCGCTGCTCGGTGACCGAGCCGTCGCGCCGCAGGGACGCCATCACGTGAGGGCCGAAGCCCCCTCCCATCATCGTCATGCGGGGGATCCCTCCTCCTCCCCCGGAGTCAGCGCCGCCATCGCGCCTGGCGATTCCCCCGTCCGCTCAGCGCGAAACCCACCGCCCATCGCCACGCTTCTTCCCGGCTCCTCACGACGGCACCGCCCACCGGTCCCACGACCCGCGGCGTCCCACGGCCCGCCGCGTCGCAGGACCCGCCGCGTCACGGATCGCCGCCGACAGCGGCTCTGCGCCCCTCCCCTGCCCCTCAAGGACAGCAGCCACGACGGCGATCGGCGGCCCTCCGGCGGCGAGCCCCGTCCGCTTACCTTCAAGAGGCGGAAGCCACGACGGCGGCGGGCCCTGGGCGCCGCCGATCGGGTCAGCCGAAGAGGGCCTTGATGCGGGCCGCCTGTTCAAGGCCCTCGGCGACGCTCTGCTCCTCCAGGGTGCGGCCCTGCGCCCCCTGGAGGAGTCGCTTCGTCGCGACCGCCGCGTCCCGGTTGACGGCCAGCAGCTGCGCGACCTTGTCTCGTACCGCTTGATCCAGGTCGCCCCCGACGACCACTTGCTCGGCGAGACCGATGCGCATGGCCTCGTCCGCGTGCACGGTCCTGGCGGTCAGGCAGATGTCGATCGCCTTGGCCAGGCCCACCAGCTCGACCAGGGGCTTGGTCCCCGTCAGGTCGGGCACCAGGCCCAGTGCGGGCTCTTTCATGCAGAAGGAAACATCATCGGCCACTATCCGCAGGTCGCAGGCGAGCGCGAGCTGGAACCCCGCGCCGATCGCGTGCCCCTGCACTGCGGCGATGGAAACGATCTCCGGGCGGCGCAGCCACAGGAATCCCGCCTGTGCCTGCCGGATGCGCTGCTCGAAGGTTGCGTCGTCGCTGGTGGCCGCCGAGCTGAACGAGCCCTGCCCGGGCACCCCCTCAGGTGTGAACATTCGCAGGTCGATCCCTGCCGAGAAGGACGGTCCCTCACCTTTCACGACGACTACGCGCACCTGCTCGGGCAGGCTCTCGCCGATCCGAGCCAGCGCCGACCATGTCGCGAACGTCTGTGCGTTGCGCTTTTCCGGCCGGTCCAGCGTGATCGTCGCTATCTCACCGTCCACCTCGAAGCGGACCCCGTTCTCCGTCGCAGCGGAGACCTCATCCGCATACCCCCCGCGCTGTCGCGCCTGTGCTTCCGCCATCGCCCGCTCCCTCCAGTCCTGGTCGCGCAAGGAGTGCGCGCCCAGAAAGCTGACCGTCGCGCCCGAGCCTACAGAATATCGTTCTGGCACGGGCGCGACGGATGGCTGACTTGGGACGGGCGGCTGCGGTCGCACGTTCCGAGGCGGCCGTCAGCGCTTGGACTTGCCTCGGGTCGCCCCGCCGCGCCCGCGCAGAGTCACGCCGGACTCGCTCAGGATGCGGTGGATGAACCCGTAAGACCGACCGGTAGAAGCGGCCAGGGCGCGGATGCTTTCACCCGCGGCGTAGCGCTTCTTGAGATCGCCGGCCAGTTTTTCCCGGTCGGCCCCGGTGACCCGGGTGCCCTTCTTCAGTGTCTCGGCCACGAGTACCTCCTGTAGTGCCGGACTTCCGCAGCGTTACTCCGCCATGATCAGTCATTTCAGCGGGATCGGCTACCTACTCCACGGGAAAAGATCCGTACCCACTCAAATTAAGATCAGGCAAGTGCCACAAGATCGGAAAATTCGTCGCTCCATGCGTCTTCAGTTCCGTCAGGTAGCAAGATCACCCTATCCGGTGACAGGGCGTCAACGGCACCCTCGTCATGTGTGACTAGGACGATTGCTCCTGAATACGACCTGAGAGCATTGAGAACCTGCTCGCGACTGACCGGATCGAGGTTGTTCGTGGGCTCGTCCAGGAGGAGGACATTGGCGCTCGACAACACCAGGATCGCCAGGGCCAGCCGGGTCTTCTCGCCACCCGACAGCACCCCCGCGGGCTTGTCGACGTCGTCGCCCGTGAACAGGAACGAGCCGAGCACCTTGCGCAGCTCGGTGTCGGTGAACTGGCCGCCCGCCGACTGCATGTTCTCCAGCAGCGTGCGGCTGGAGTCGAGGGTCTCGTGCTCCTGGGCGTAGTAGCCGATCTTGAGGCCGTGGCCGGGCCGGATCTCGCCCGTGTCGGGCGTTTCGATGCCGCCGAGCAGGCGCAGCAGCGTGGTCTTGCCCGCGCCGTTCAGGCCGAGGATGACGACCCTGTGACCTCGGTCGATGGCCACGCTGACGTCGGTGAAGACCTCCAGCGAGCCGTACGCCTTGGACAGCCCCTCGGCCGTGAGCGGGGTGCGCCCGCACGACTGCGGCTCGGGGAAGCGCAGCCGCGCCACTTTGTCGCTTTGACGCTCTTCTTCGGTGCCCGACAGCAACCGGTGCGCACGCCGCATCATGTCCTGGGCGGCCTTGGCCTTGGTGGCCTTGGCGCGCATCTTGTCGGCCTGCGCGAGCAGCGCACCCGCTTGTTTCTCGGCGTTGGCGCGCTCGCGCTTCCTGCGCTTCTCATCGGTCTCGCGCTGGGCGAGGTACGCCTTCCAGCCGACGTTGTAGTGATCGATCACCGAACGGTTGGCGTCGAGGTGCAGGACCTTGTTGACCGTCGCTTCAAGAAGACCGACATCGTGGCTGATGATCACCAACCCACCTTGATGAGATCGCAAAAAATCACGAAGCCACCCGATTGAGTCGGCATCTAGGTGGTTTGTCGGCTCGTCGAGAAGGAGAGTTTCCGCTCCGCTGAAAAGAATTCGCGCCAATTCCACGCGTCGGCGCTGACCGCCGGAAAGCGTTTGCAACGGCTGTGACAGCACGCGATCCGGCAGTCCGAGGCTGGAGGCGATGGAGGCCGCCTCGGCCTCGGCCGCGTATCCGCCCAGGACGTGCATCTGGTCTTCGAGCCTGCCGTACCGCTTGACCGCCTTCTCCCGGGTCCGGTCGTCGGCGGAGGACATGCCGAGCTCGGCCTCGCGCAGCTTGCGCAGCACCTCGTCGAGGCCCCGCGCCGACAGGATGCGGTCGCGGGCGAGCACCTGCAGGTCACCGGTGCGCGGGTCCTGGGGCAGGTAGCCCACGGCGCCGCTGGTGGTGACGGTGCCGGCGGCGGGCAGGCCCTCGCCCGCCAGCACCTTGGTGAGGGTCGTCTTGCCCGCGCCGTTGCGGCCGACGAGCCCGATCTTGTCGCCCGGGTTGACCCGGAACGAGGCTTTCTCGATGAGCAGCCGCGCGCCCGCGCGCAGCTCGATATCACTGGCGATGATCATATTGGCGGAACACTCCCGAGCTAGGAAACGGAGGATTGAGGCGTGCGACGCCAGATCAATCGGGAGTATGCATACGCATCAGTGTAGGCCCCCTGGCCGGGGGCCCACCTCTGGTTAACGCTCCGCCAGGTGCTTGCCGATCAGGGCCAGGTTGTGGATGGCGGCCAGGCCGTACTGGCTGGCGCCGTTGGTGCTCACGAAGTGCGCCTCCTGTACGGGAGAGAGCACGTGAGGCCCGTCCACCAGGGTCAGGCGCCAGTCCTTCTGCCGTTGCAGCTGGTTCTTGTTGAGCTGGTCGCCCTCGTCGAAGGTGAACTTCCGCCACGCCCAGGCGGCCAGCTCGGCGTCCCCGGTGCGGGCGGCCGCGTACGCGGTGAGCCTGCTGTGCGCCTGGATCAGCGAGATCCCGCTCAGCCGCTCCCCCACCTCCGCCTCCTGCTGCTCCGGCGTGGCCAGGTAGAGCCGGCAGTACTGCAGCCACGCCTGCTCGAACCCGGGCACGTCCAGGTCGAGCGCGATCAGCTCCGCGCACATCTCCGGCAGCCCGAACAGCGACGACAGGTGCGAGACGGAGATCTTGTCGCGTGAGGTGTCGAACCGTCCGGTCTCCAGGTCCAGCCTGGCCTCGCCGGTCAGGAAGCCGTGCGGCAGTGCCCCGATGTCGGCCATCGTGCCCAGCAACCGGTCTCTGGCCCGCTCGTCGCCATGCCGCTCCCACCGCGTCAGCCACGCGGCCGCCAGCGATCCCCAGTCGGTCCCGAGGCCGACCGACAGCGCCGACGGGTCCGGGGTGTAGACGTCCTCGCGCACCTTGCGCGTGGGGTCGATCACCACGAACGTCTCCTCGGGCGTGCTCAGCTCGTCCAGCAGGTCGCCCGTGCGCTCGTCGGCGGTCAGGTAGTAGTAGAAGCGCCGGTAGGCGGCGTTGGAGATGCGCAGCTGCTTGCAGCTGCACCCCCAGTGCTGCACGTTGTGCCTGCTGCCCAGGCCCTTCCACCTGCCCGCGTGGTAGACGTCGACCTCACCGGTGTGGCGGGTCATCGACTCGGCGAAGCGGAAGACGTCCGATCTTCCAGTGCGCAGGTACTGCAGCCACAGCCACAGGTCGGGCGAGAGCTCGGAGTTGTCCCAGGCGTAGCCGCCCACGTCGTAGCGCCAGGTGTGCCGGTCCGGGTCGTACGTGTGCATCACGTCGCCGTAGTCCCAGAAGCCGTACCACCTGCGCTGCTCGCGCTCGCGCACGTACAGGTCGAACAGGAAGTCCAGGCGGTCCTCGATCTGGGCCTGAGCGGGCGTGGAGCGGTCGGGCAGCTCCCACACGCCGAACACGCCGGCCTCGCGCGTCCGCGAGGGGGCGACGGCCAGCAGCCCCGGCTGGTTCATCGCGGCCGCGTGCTCCGCGAGGGCCCGCGACGGCGGCGTGGCGTCGTGGGCGCGCAGGGTCAGCTCGTGCGTGCGCGCCACGCCGTGGGCGTCGCCGAAGCCGGGCTCGTAGTCCTCGTACGTGATCTCCAGGCCCTCGAGCTGCTCGGCGAAGGTGTCCTGGCCCATGCCGTCGTGGTAGAAGCGCAGGTCCATGGCCGGCGCGGACGGCGACCACATCCAGACGGTCACATTGGCCAGGTCGGTGGCCGCGTTCCTGATGTCGAGGCGGGTGGGGTGCAGGCGCCAGAAGTCGCGCAGCCCGAAGCCGAGGCCGCCGCTGACGCCGCCGACGTAGCCGTACCCGGCCGAGCGGGTGCCCGCGGGGATCGTCACCCAGGCGTGGCCGTCGGCGGTGCGCTTGCGCAGCGTGAAGCCGTCGGCGGAGCTCTGGTCGAGGGTGTAGTCGTTCCAGGCGGGGATGAGGTGCAGCCGGGAGGCGACGTCGGGGGCGATCTCGCCGACCGGGCGGCCCTCGACCTGCGCCTGCCGTACGGACTCGCCGGGGTCGCGGCGCAGACCGGTCAGCCCGCGCACGGCCTCGGTGAGGAAACCACCGCTACCGGCCAGGCGTACGTGCCGCTCGTGCGGCTCGTCGCGCATGACCACGTCGGCGCGCAGCCCGAGCCCGGCCAGGAAGTCGCGTTCGGGGTCGCCGTCCCAGACGAACGTGTGCATGATCCGCACCTGTTCGGCGCCCGCGTGGAAGTACAGGCGGACGGTGAACGGCAGCCAGTCGCCGTGCCTGCCCTCCAGCCGGACGACGGCGCGCACGGGCCCGTCCTGCTCGACCGTGACGGTCTCGACCTGCCCCGTGGTCTCCGAACGGGCCACCGGGCCGCCCTCGTCGGGCGTCGGCTCGCTCTGGCGGAGGCTGACCAGGCGGACGTCCCGGGCGATCTCGCGGCTCCCGCGCGAGATCGAACGGGCCAGCGTGCCGCCGGACTCCTCGATCGTCCAGGTGACCACACCGGTGCTCACGGTCAGCACGCCGCCCTCCCGGACGACGGTGACCGGTGTGGCCGCGGCGGCGGGCTCACGTCCCGGCTCGATCCGGTAGGAGTACGCGGCCGGCTGCGCGCCGATCGCGTGGGCCGACCACTTGACCGAGCCGTCCGGCCAGGTGGCGGTCACCCAGCTCTGGACGGGCACCTCGCGCCCCTCCGCGTCCGCCAGCGCGAACGTCGTATCTCGCTCGACTGCGCCGCGCGCCCACGGGACGCCCCAGGTCACCCCCTGCTCTCCCGGTCGGTCCAGCCAGCGAAGCGCAGTCATCGGATCTCCTTCAGTCGCTCGGCAATGATCGCGGCTCGTCGGCGCCGCGGAAGCTGAATTGACATCCTCCCCGTCCTAAAAGAGGGGAATTCCAACCCGTTCGGGTTGAGGTTCACGGACACTCGACCGCTTGCGCGGTGTTGTCCCTCCGGCACACGCCCGTTGAGGCGTGGGTCTTGCGACCTGTCCTGCCGCGACGTTGGCTGCTGCGTTGGTATCCGCGTTGCAGGTGAAACCACAGAATGAACAGAGGAACTCGGCTTGGCTCTTGCGAGAGTTCTTGTCGATCCATCCGCAGGCGCTGAAACGCAGACTCGTGTACGGGGCCGGCACGTCTTCGACCCGGCCTGGGGCCTTATGCTCGGTGCGCTGCCGGAGCAGGCCCCAGCCCTGGGCAAGGATGGCCCGGTTCAGCCCGGCCTTGACGGCGACTTTGCGGCGCGGACCGGGCACCGTCCGCGACCGTCGGTGGGGGTCGTCGGCCACCCCACGGAGGTAGAGCGGGTGCTCGCCCAGCGCGAAGTGTGTGAACAGCGTCTTGGAGCCGCCGGAGCCCGAGCCGCCCGTACAACTCGGTCGCAGCGGCGGTCAGGTCGATCAACGGCACGCCCTCGGCGGCAGTCGGCGCGCGCCCCCGATCGGGATAGTCCCCGTGAGTGGGCACCAGCCGATCGTCTGCCCATCAGGGCCCGCTGCGCCGGCGTGCACGGCACCGCCAGCGCCCCCGCCCTGCGTGCCTCCTCGACGAAGGCACGCAGGTTGTCCTGAGACGGGATCGCGGGATCGTTGCCGTGCCCCACCTCGGCATGGGCGCCGCGACGGCCCGGCACGAGTTCACCGTCGAGTCCCGTGCCGGCAGAGGACCATGCTCCTCATTCCTTGACGGACCCAATCAGCACACCCTTGACGAAGTGCTTCTGCAGGAACGGGTAGAAGCACAGGATCGGCAGCGTGGCAATGACCACGACGGCGAACTTCAGCCCCTGGGTGGGGAAGAACACCGTCTCCAGGGCCGACAGGGCGTTCTGCGCATCCGCACCGGTGAGCTGGCGGACCAGCACCTGCAGCGTCCATTTGCTGGAGTCGTCGATGTAAAGCAGCGGCGACATGTAGTCGTTCCAGATGCCCACGGCGTAGAACAGCGAGAACGTCGCGATGATCGGCTTGGACAGCGGCAGCACGATCTTCCAGAAGACGCCCATCTCGGTGCAGCCGTCGATGCGCGCCGCCTCCTCCAGCGCCTCGGGCAGTTCCTGGAAGAAGCTCTTGACGATGATCAGATAGAACGGGTTGATCGCGAGCGGCAGGATCAGCGCCCAGTAGCTGTTGAGCAGTCCCATGTCGCGGACGACGAGGTAGGTGGGGATGATGCCGCCGCTGAACACCACCGTGAAGATGACCAGGTTGAGCACCAGGGCACGGCCCGGCAGGTACCGCTTGGCCAGCGGGTAGGCCATGGTGAGCGTGAGCGCGACCTGGACGACCGTACCGACGAGCGTCACGCCGACGGTCGTCAGCAGCGCCCTGATGAACACGTCGGTGGCGAAGATGTACTCGTAGGTGCTGGTGACGAACTTCTCCGGCCACAGGAAGAACGTTCGCGAGGAGATCTCCGACTCCGAGGCGAACGATCCGGCCAGGACGTACAGCAGCGGCAGGAGCGTGATCAGCCCCAGCCCGACGAGGACGGCGATGTTGATCGCGTCGAAGATGCGGCTGCCGACGGAGCGGTACTGGTTAGCAGCCGTCATTGGGGGCCTCCGGGGTGAGCAGTGGGGATAGCGCCGGTGACCGAAGGAGGTCTTCGTGAAACACAGTCATGGGCGCTCCTAGAACAGGCCGTTCTGGCCGAGGCGCTTGGCCAGCCAGTTGGAACCGAAGATCAACAGGACTCCCGCCACGCCCTTGAACAGGCCGACGGCGGTCGCGTAGCTGAACGCGCCCTGGTTGATGCCGACGTAGTAGACGAAGGTGTCGAAGACGTCAGCGGTGTCGCGGTTCAGGTTGTTGGTCATGAGCCAGATCTGCTCGAAGCTCATGTCGAGCAGGTTGCCGGACATGAGAATGGCCATGACGACGATCGTCGGGCGGATTGCCGGAAGCGTGACGTGCCACAGCTGCCGCCACCGCCCCGCACCGTCCATCCTGGCCGCCTCGTACAGGTCCGGGCTCACCCCGGCCAGCGCCGCCAGATAGATGATCGTGGTCCACCCGGTGGTCTTCCAGAGCGTCTGCAGGATGATGATCGGCCGGAACCAGTCAGGCTGCGCCACATAGTCGATCTTCTGCCCGCCCAGGAACTCGTGGATCCAGCCCGCGAGGACGCCGTAGTCGACGGAGAACAGGATGTACGTCAGCGACGCGACGATCGTCCAGGACAGGAAGTGCGGGATGTAGATCAGCGACTGCACCGAGCGCTTGAGTACGTTGATCCGCAACTCGTTCAGCATCAGCGCCACGATGATCGGCGCCGGGA
Source organism: Nonomuraea sp. NPDC049784 (assembly GCF_040659615.1). Taxonomy (NCBI): domain Bacteria; kingdom Bacillati; phylum Actinomycetota; class Actinomycetes; order Streptosporangiales; family Streptosporangiaceae; genus Nonomuraea; species Nonomuraea sp. NPDC049784. The sequence goes on along the minus strand of NZ_JBFAMX010000095.1, from coordinate 10,634 downwards.
AGACGAAGATGATGTTCAGCAGCGCCAGGAACAGCGTGTTATACATCAAGCGGCTGAAGTCGGGCCCGGTGAACAGGTCCACGAAGTGCTTGAAGCCCACCCATTCGCTGCCGTTGTAGCCCAGGAACGGCACGAAGTCCTGGAAGGCGATCTGCAGCCCGCGCATCGGGACGTACTTGAAGACGAGGAAGTACGCCAGCCCGGGGATGAGCATCAGGTACAGCCATCGGTAGCGCCAGAGCGTGCGGGCCCTGTCGGGCTTGTGCCCGGATACCTTGACCGCCTTGACCGGTGGCGGCGCCAGGTCGGTGGCCACTCGGCCTCCTTTCTAGGGGAGGGGCCCGGTGAGGGCCCCTCCCGGGTCACATCACTGGCCGAGCTTGGAGACCAGGTCGTTGATCTCCTGGGCGACCTGTGTGCCGCCGCCGTCATACCAGCGCTTGATTTCAGCCTTCAGCTGCTCCTCGGTGATCTGGCCAGCGAGGTACTTGACCCGCGCGTCCGTGACGATCGGGTTGAGCGTCGCGCCCTTGGCCACCGCGGTCGGGGAGACCACCGGCAGGCTCGGGTCCCACACGGCCGTCTTCAGGTCCTCGGCCACGCGCTCCTTGCGCTCGGCCAGGTCCTTCCGGTACGGCTCCTCCGGGGGGACCCGCTGGTAGGCGATGCCACCGGTGCCGGTGCTGGCCTGGGTGCCGAGCTGGATGAACGCCTTGTCGACGTCGTCCTGGAGCTGCTTGACCTTGGGGTCGTCCTGGTTGATCAGCACGGCCTCGTCGTTCTCGACCTTGAAGTTGCGGCCCTCGATGCCGTTGGAGAGCAGGACCTGACCCTCCTTGCTGGCCAGCTTGTCGAGGGTCTTCAGCAGCTCGTCGAGCTGGGCCTCGGTCCGCACCCGCTGCTTGGAGATCGCCAGGATGTCCTTGTAGCCGCTGAACGGCAGCGAGAACTTCTTGCCGTCGGAACGGGACAGGTTGCCCACCGCTAGGACCTTGTCGCCGTACGTCTGCGGGTCCTGCTCCTTGAGCAGGTCGAGCAGCTGCCCGGCACGGACGTCGACGTCGATGATGATGCCGCCCTTGCCCTGGACGAACGGGTCGTTCCACTTGGCGGTGTCGAGGGTGTTCCAGTCGGGGTTGACCAGGCCCTCATCGATCATCTTCTTCATGAAGCGGTTCGCTTCGAAGAACTCCGGCGTGTCGAACTCAGGCACGAGCTTGCCGTCGCGCTCGCCCCAGTTGTTCGGGGCACCGAACCAGACGTCGATCGCGTTGAACGGGTTGGACGCCGCGAAGGCGGTGCCCGGCCACTTCGGGATGATGAGGCCGTAAGTGTCGTCCTTGCCGTTGCCGTCCGGGTCCTTCTTGGTGAACGCCTCGGCGATCTTGTAAAGGTCGTCGGTAGTCTTGGGAGCCTCCAGGCCGACCTTCTTCAGCCAGTCCTTGCGGATCATGACCGCGGAGCGGAGCTGCGGCCTGATCCGGTACGGGCCGTAGACCTTGCCGTTGATCGAGGAGTTGAGCAGGACCTTGGGGTCACCGACCAGGTTGGGGTACTTCTTGATCTTCTCGGTGAGATCCCAGAACGCTCCGGCCTCCGCGGCCTTCCCGAACGCGGGCGACTTGGGGTCGACCACCATGACGTCGGGGAGGTTGTCGGAGGCCAATGTGACGTTGACCTTCTCCTGGTAATCCGCGTTCGGCACCCAGGTGACCTTGATCTTCTTGCCGAGGAACTTCTCGATCGCCTGGTGCAGTTCGCCCTGAGGGCTGGGGGCGGTGCCGTACAGCTGGGTCATGAAGGTGATGGTGTTGGCGTCGGCCTGGTTCGACTCACCGCCACCGCCACCGCCGGTGCCGGAGCAGGCGGATGCCAGCAGGGCGGTCGTTAGCGTTAACACACCAGCCATGAGCCGACTACGGGATGCGCTCATTGATTCCCTTTCGAATGCAGGCGCGCCTCGTTCTCCTCGAAGAAGCGCAGGCAGAGCCAGGTGTTGATGTAAATCCACGCGCCGATGCTGATCACCAGTGCGAGCACGGGGAGCGTCGTGGTCACGTAGACGATCGCCCAGAGCGCGAACAGCAGCAGCACGGTGGAGGCCGGCCGGGTCAACGCGAGAAGCGACGCCTTCGGGATGTAACTCCAGATCGGCAGCTCGTAGTGCGCGTACAACGGTCCGATGTACGCCCCCACGGCCCCCAGCGCGAGCAGCGCCGCGAACGTGGTGATCCGCAACGCGCCCGATCCGGGACCGAGGACGGAGAAGTACAGGTAGTTGCCGACCAGCAGGGTGGCGACCAATGCCATCGGCATGACGACCAACGAGGCCCGGACGAACTCCCGTCGGTAGACGGTCCAGAATTCGGTCCAGGCATGAAACGTTTCATAACGAGCCCGTCGCCGAGCCAGCGTGTAAGCGGCCACAGTAGCGGGCCCGAGCCCGAGAACCACGCCTCCAGCGAGCGTGAAGACGAGCCACATCAGGTTCAGGCGGACCGCCCAGATGAGCTCTGAGCAGGCAGCTTGGATCCTGATCGACATGGCGGGATGATTCATCCGGCACCACCTCTCGTGGCATGTGCACGGATACGGGGGCGGGTTGTTGCACCGTGGTTCCTGCCCAGTTACAAGCGAGTGAACGGCGGGTTGGTGCGAAATTAGTGTTGAATCGACTCAAAGTCAATGACGAGAGACCCGGAGATTTCCGTACTCTCCGATAAGCGGCGCCATCTGCCGAAACCCGATCTTGCCTCCTGCCAGGGCGGGACCGCCGATCGAGCCGTCGTCGTCCCACCGGAACGAGACCAAATCGTTGACCGAGAACGTGATCGTCCCGGCTTTGACCTCGAGGCGCATCGCGTACGGACCCTCGGCGTCGAGCACCGCCGGGAGCGGGTCAGGACCCTGCGCGACCAGGTGGAAGCCGTGGCTCTTGCGCAGGTTGCAGGTGTGCAGGGCGCGTTCAGAGGCCCACATGCGGCGGAAATAGGAGACGTGGTAGGCGTCGATGTCGCCGTGGTGATATTGGTCATAGGGCCCGGTGCGCGCCGCCAGGCCGGGGTCGAACAGGTCCTCTCCGTTCCTACCCCGGGCATGGAAGAACATGATGGCCAGGCCCGGCTCTCTTATGGGCCAGAAGTCCCATTCGATCCGCACGTCGGCGGGGAACTCCTCCGGACACCAGAGGACCAGGTTGGCCGCCTGGCCGTCTGAGGGCGGCCTGAGGCTCTCCAGGCGCATGCGTCCCTGGGGGAACGACATGGCGCCGTCCCCCTCCATACGGAAGCCTGCCAGGTCAGCGGGGGTGGCCAGGGCATTGCGATAGAGCTCGGTCATGAGCCCTCCTTCGTCGGTCTCATGACCCAGGTGCTGTGCTTATTGATGACCTCGACAAGCTCGGTCAAGGGCCCTCCTTCAAGGGTTTTCGGCGGCCTCGGCGGCCATGCGAAGGGCAGGCGGAAGCCCCTGTGAAACGGTTCATAGGGAGCCCTTCGCCTGGGTCAGGCGTCGCGGCGGAACGCGCTCGACTCGCGGATCACCAGGTCGGGCTGGAAGATGACCTGCCGGTGACGGTGCTGCTCGGGGTCCGCGACCTCCTCGAGCAGGAGGTCGATGGCCGTACGTCCGAGCAGCTCACGCGGCTGCCGGATGGAGGACAGCGGCACCGCGGCCGCCGCGGCGAAATCGATGTCGTCGTATCCGATGATGGCCAGGTCTTCGGGCACGCGCAGCCCATGTGTGGCCATCGCCTGTAAGAACCCCAGCGCCATCATGTCGTTCGCGCAGAACGCCGCGGTGGGCCGCTCCTCGGGAGGCAGGGCGGCCACGCGCTCGCCGGCGGCCCGCCCCTCGGCGACGGTCAACGTCGGGGACGTGGAGGTGAGCAGCTCGACGGCGCCGTCGGCGGCCGCGACGGCGCCGCTGACGCCCGCGTGCCGGTCCACCACCTGTCTTATGGACGTCGGCCCGCCGACGAATATGATCCGCCGGTGCCCCCGCTCGATCAGGTGGGCGCCGGCGATCTGCCCGCCGAGCCGGTCGTCGACCGCCACGGAGCACTGAAGCCCGGTCGCCGGGCTGTCGACCAGCACCACGGGCGTGCCGCGGCCGGCCAGCTCCTCCAGGTAGGGGCTTTCCATCTCGACGGGCGTGATCAGTATGCCCATGACCCGCTGCTGTTCGAGCTGGTCGAGGTGGCGGCGCTCGCGACCGGGGTCGCCGGCGCTGTTGCAGAGCACCACCATGGAGTCGTGGTCGTCGGCCACCGACTCGGCGCCCTGGGCCACGTCCACGAAGAACGGGTTGGAGACGTCGAGCACGACGAGGCCGACCGTGCGGCTGCGGCCCATCCGCAGATGGCGGGCCACCTCATTGCGGACGAAGCCCAGTTTCTTGATCGCTTCGAAGACGCGTTCGCGTGTGGCAGGGGACACGATCTCCGGGCGGTTGAGCACATTGCTCACCGTGCCCACAGAGACCCGCGCCAGCTGCGCGACCTCCTTGATGTTCCTAGTCGCCATCGATCCTCACGAGGCCGTGCTGCTCTTAGGTGCAGAAATCGCTGGTGGACCGCCGGGTGCGGCCCACCGTGAACTCTGGCATCATAGCGGCATTCAAGATTCTTTTGAATCGTCTCAAACTCTCAAACCGGTCACGAGAGCCCGTGAGGGATGACCGCATTGAATGAGCGCGCGGCGGTCAGAGTGGGTCGACGACGCGGACGCGGGTGGCGCGGAAGGACGACGGGGTGTCGCGCAGGACGGCCAGCCTCGGATCCGGGACCACCAGGAACGGCTCCGCCTCCAGGGCGAGCAGGGGCGCGAGCCGCCGGTCGGCGCGCAGGGCGTCCACGGCCCGGCGGTCCCCGCCCAGCACCACCGCGTCCAACTCCTCCAGGTACGGCGACAGCACCCGCACCGCCGTCGCCACCGCGTCGTCGTACGCCTGGGCCGCCTGGTTCTGCCGGCGCCGGGCGAAGCGCTGCTGCGACCACCCGCCCGCCGCCGTACGCCCCTGCACCAACCGCGACCCCACTTTGGACGCCACCAGCGACGCCCCGGAGAAGACCCCGGCGGCGTAGCCACCGAGCCGCACCAGGAACACCCCTACCTGCCGCTCCGCCTGTGCGTGGGCGACGAACCGGGTGACGTGCGGCGGCCCGGGCGGCGTCATGGGCGGGAACGGCACATGCAGCTCGGCCAGCGCCCCATCGGCGGCCAGCAGCCGCACGACCCGGTCATCGCCGGAAGCCGAGAAGGGCCCGTGACGCCCCGCGAACCCGTCGATCCACGGATGCAGGCGCTCCGGCGGCACCGTCACCCACCGGCCGCCGCCCCTGGCCGGACGCGCACTCATGCCCCGAAGGCTAATCGAGAACGTTTGGCCCGTAGCACGTGCAGAGTCAAAACGAAATGTCGGTAAATTCTGACTCTCAGGGCTTCTGCACCCCCCGCCGTTACAGCAGCATCTGAACGTGTCCTCCCTGCTCACCAGCCCCTTGGTGGATCTCGACACCGGGGCAGTCATCGCCCACCCGGCGGTCGTCGACTCCACGGGCATGCTCAGGGCGGCCCCTCTGCCCATGGTGCTGGAGCTGCCCATCGAGGTCGTCCTGGCGGGCGCCGGCGCGCTGGCGCCGCTGCACGAAGCCCTCAGAAGGGCGGGCAGGCATCCGCGCGAGGCCATCCTGCTGCTCACTGGACCGTGCCAGAAGCAGGACCGCCCGCTCCTGAAGGTCGGGCTCGACGGCCTGCGCACGATCGGCTACCTTCTCGGCTTCGCCGACGTCGGGACCGTCGGTGCGGCCCTCGACCTGGCCACGGACGCGAACCCGTACCTGCTGGCCCTCGACCCGGAGCTGGTCGCGCGCATCCCGGGCGATCATCGCGCGTCCGCGGTGGCGCGGGCGGTGGTCACGCTGGCCCGCGGCATCGGCGCCCACGTGCTGGCCCCGGGCGTCGAACGCGAGCCGCAGCTCGCGGTGGCCCGCGGCATCGGTGTCCGCCTCGCCCACGGCCCTCTGCTCGCCCCCGGACCCGACGGCAAGGTACGGGTGCCGCTCCCCGTCACCGACGAGCCCGCCGGCGCCATGCTCGGGCCGCGCGTCCAGGAACTGCTCATCCCGGCGGTGACGCTGCCCGAGGAGGCGAAGGCCGAGGATGCGGTCAAGGCGTTCGGGCACGAACCCACTATCACCAGCGTGATCCTGGTGGACGAGTTCCAGCGGCCCAAGGGCAGCCTGGACCGCAGCCGCTTCCTGCTGTCGTTCGCGGCCCGCTACGGGCACGCCCTGCACGGCCAGAAACCGGCGCTGCGGCTGGCCGACCCGCCCCGCACGGTGCCCCGGACCACCCCGGCGATAGCCGCCATGCAGGCCGCGGGCAGGGACTCGGCCCGCGTCTACGACGACCTGGTGGTCACCGACGAGATGAACCGCTGCCTGGGCATCGTCCGCGTCTCCGACCTGATCAGGCAGGTGACCTCGATCAGAGGCCGATGACCGGGCACGATGGGTACGAACTCAGACGCGGTTCCTCACAAAGGACCGCTAAGCTGCTCAGAGACGCTTGACAAGCACGTCAGCCAACCTACGAGAGAGACCATGAAGACCTTCGAAGAGCTGTTCGCCGAGCTGTCAGAGAAGGCCAGGAGCCGGCCCGCGGGCTCGGGCACCGTGGCCGCGCTCGACGCCGGCGTCCATGCCATCGGCAAGAAGGTCGTCGAGGAGGCCGCCGAAAGCTGGATGGCCGCCGAGCACGAGTCGGACGACAGGGCAGCCGAGGAGATCTCGCAGCTCCTCTACCACGTGCAGGTGCTCATGATCGCCAAGGGCATCGGCCTCGACCAGGTCTACAAGCATCTCTAGGGCGCGCGGCGCCCGCCACCAAGTCCCTGGAGAAGCGACCACGAGACAAGTCGAGGATCTGAACATGCTGCGTCTGGCAGTACCCAACAAGGGCGCGCTCAGCGAGGCCGCCCAGAACATGCTCAAGGAGGCCGGCTACCGGTCACGCAGGGACAGCAAGGAGCTCGTCGTCGTCGACGAGGCCAACGGCTGCGAGCTGTTCTTCCTGCGCCCCCGCGACATCGCCGTCTACGTCGGCGAAGGCACGCTCGACGTCGGCATCACCGGCAGGGACATGCTGGTCGACTCCGGCGCGCCGGTCGAGGAGATCATGCCGCTCGGCTTCGGCGGCTCCACCTTCCGCCTGGCCGCCGCGGCCGGCACGATGACCTCGGCCGAAGACCTCAACGGCCGGCGCATCGCCACCTCCTACGCGGGCCTGCTCGACAAATACCTCTCCGACCAGGGCGTCGACGCCCGCGTGATCAAGCTGGACGGCGCCGTCGAGACCGCCATCCGGCTCGGCGTGGCCGACGCGGTGGCTGACGTCGTGGAGACCGGGACCACGCTGCGCAACGTCGGTCTCGAGGTGTTCGGCGAGCCGATCATGCGCTCTGAGGCCGTGCTGATCAAGCAGCAGAGCTCGCCCGACACGCCCGGCGTCGAGCAGCTCGTCCGCCGCTTCCAGGGAGTCGTGCACGCCCGCGACTTCGTCATGATGGACTACGACATCCGCGCCGAGCGCATCGAGGAGGCCATCGCCCTCACGCCCGGCATGGAGGGCCCCACGGTCTCGCCGCTGCACCGCGAGGGCTGGGTCGCCGTACGGGCCATGGTCCGCCGCCACGGCCACCAGCGGGTGATGGACCAGCTGTGGGACATCGGCGCGCGAGCCATCCTGGTTACCGACATCTACGCCTGCCGCATCTGAGCCCAGGGCGCTGAGCAGGGCCTCCGGCGTCGGCCTGACAAATGTCATGGCCAACGCCGGAAGGAACGCACTAACCGCGGCAGATCCCCGGCCATAGCGTTCTTTCCATGAACGCCATCGTGTTCGACCACGTCAGCAAGCACTACGGGGACGTGCTCGCCGTCGAGGACCTCTCGCTCGCCATCGAGCCCGGCAACACCGTGGCCCTGCTCGGCCCCAACGGCGCGGGCAAGTCCACCTCCATCAACCTGCTGCTCGGCCTGCTCAAGCCGACCAGCGGCACGGTCGCCGTCCACGGCCGCACCCCCAACGAGGCGGTCAGGTCCGGCGAGATGGGCGCCATGCTCCAGAACGGCGCGCTCATTCCCGAGCTGTCCGTCAAAGAGCTCGTCGACCTCGTACGCCGGCTCTACCCTCGCCCGCTCGGCCTTGAGGAGATCCTCAAGCTGGCCGACCTGACCGACCTCGCGGGCAGGCGGGCGAACAAGCTGTCCGGCGGCCAGTCGCAGCGCGTCAGGTTCGCCCTGGCCATCGCGGGGGCGCCCAGGATCCTGCTGCTCGACGAGCCGACCGCCGCCATGGACGTGGAGTCCAGGCTACGGTTCTGGGCCGGCATGCACGACTACGCGGCGGGCGGCAGGACCGTGCTGTTCGCCACCCACTACCTGGAGGAGGCCGACGAGCACTCCGACCGGGTGATCGTCATCGCCAAGGGGCGGCTGGCCGCCGACGGCACCGCCGCCGAGATCAAGGCCGGGGCCGGCGGCCACACCGTCAGCTTCGCCCTCGGCGACCAGCCCGCGGCCGGGCTCGACCGGCTGCCCGCGGTCACCGCCGTGGAGGTCGTCGCCGGCACGGCCACCCTGCACACCACCGACACCGACGCCACCCTCGCCGGGCTCTACCGGAGCACCACACTCGACGTGCGTGAGCTGAAGCTCTCCAGTGCCGACCTCGAAGCCGCCTTCCTCGCGCTCACCAGGGAGTCCTGATGCTCTACTACGCCAAGACCGAGGCACTGAGGATGCTGCGCAACCGGCGCTACATCATCTTCGTGGTCGCCTTCCCCGTCCTGCTCTACGTGATCAACGCCAACATCTACGGCAAGCAGACCGATCCGGGCGGCGTGCGGTACAGCGTCATCCTGATGGTCTCGATGGCCGCCTACGGGGCGCTGGCCTCCTCCATGATGAGCACGGCGGTGCCGTGGGCCACCGAGCGGCAGTCCGGCTGGCTGCGCCAGCTCCAGATCACCCCGCTGCCGAGCTGGGCGATCATCGCGACCAAGCTCGGCGCCGCCATGCTCCTCGTGCTGCCCTCGCTGGTGCTGGTGAGTGTGGTCGCGGTGGTGCAGCAGGGGGTGTCGCTGCCGCTTGGCACGTGGGCGCCGCTGCTGCTCACGATGTGGCTGGGCGTGCTGCCGTTCGTCGCGCTGGGCCTGGCCATCGGGTCGGTGTTCTCGGCCGACGCGGCCCAGCCGGCCTCGATGATCTGCATGTTCGCGCTGGCGATCGCCGGCGGGCTGTGGTTCCCGCCCGAGGTGTTCGGCGACACCATGCGCACGATCGCGGACGTCACCCCGTCGTTCCACTACGCCAGACTGGGCCAGAGCCTCGTCGCCGGCCACGGCCTGCCCCTGACGGACGTCCTGGTCGTCGCCGGATGGGGAGTCGTGCTGGGGAGCGCTGCCGTCTTCCTCTACCGGCGGGCTACCGTACGGGCATGAGCTTCGCCGAGAGGATCACCTTCGGGGACGCCGATGGCAAGCCGTCGCGCAAGCGGCGGCTGATCGGCATCTCCGTGGGCCTGGTCTACCTGGTCTTCCCCCTCACCGACATCGTGTCCGGCACCCTCAAAGGGGGCCGGGCGATCGGGGCCGGGGTGCTGCTCTTCGCGTTCGTCTCATGCTTCCTCGCGACGGTGCTGGCCAACAGGAGCTTCTTCGAGCGGAGCCGCCTGACCTATCCGCTCCTCGCGGTGACCAGCGTGCTCGGCGTGACGGGCGCGCTCGCCTTCGGCGGCTCCTGGCTGAGCCTGCCCGTCTACTCCGTCGTGCTGTACGGGTTCACGCTGCCGGCCGCATGGGCCATCTGGGCCGTCCTCACCAACCTGGTGATCGTCGTCGGCGCCGGCCTGGTCAACCACAACGACGCTGACACGATCATCGTGCTGGGGCTCCAGGTGATGACGCTCGGTGTGCTGTTCATCAGCGTGCGCAACACCAGAGCGCTCTCGGTCAAGCTGCGCGTGGCCCAGGACGAGGTGGCCAGGCTGGCGGCCACGGAGGAGCGGCTGCGCATCGCCCGCGACCTCCACGACCTGCTCGGGCACAGCCTGTCGCTGATCGTGCTCAAGAGCGAGCTGGCCGGGCGGCTGGCCGAGGACGCACCGAAGGTGCACAAGGAGATCGCCGACATCGAGTCCGTCGCCAGGAAGGCGTTGGAGGAGGTGCGCGAGGCCGTCACCGGCTACCGGCAGCGCAGCTTACCGGAGGAGCTCGACAGCGCCAGGGCCGTGTTACGCGCGGCGGGCGTGGCGGCCGAGGTGCGGGTCTCGGGCACGCCGCTGCCCGGCCTGCTCGACGGGCTGCTGGGCTGGTCCGTACGCGAGGGCACCACCAACGTCGTGCGCCACGCGCGGGCCACGAGGTGCGAGATCAAGGTGACGTTCGACGGCGAACAGGCCACTCTGGAGATCGTGGACAACGGAAAGGGCGGCGACGGGCCGTACGAGATGGGCAGCGGGCTGCGCGGGCTCAACGAGCGGGTGGCGGGCGCGGGCGGCACGGTGGCGGCGGGCCCCGCGCCGGGCGGCGGCCACCGGCTGCGAGTGCTGGTCCCGGCCGGGACGGAGGCG
>NZ_JBFAMX010000094.1:0-27701 GCF_040659615.1 Nonomuraea sp. NPDC049784 | reverse complement strand
CGTCACACCGGCGTCACGCTGACACAGCACCCCGAGATAGCCATGTACCGACACGAACAATCACGTTCCGTCACCACCGAAAGTGCGCCAGAGCCAGTGACCGTACAGTCCCGTCGGCCGCCCGAAGGGGAAGCGGTCGATGGTGGGCGGGGTGATCAGGCTTCCCCCTCAGCCACCTACGGCCGCCAGCTGCACATGGCGATCATCCCGGAGCCGGAGTGCCTCCGCCGAAGGCTGGGGTTTCGTTGAATCGGATGAGTGTCCATCTGGGGGGTGGCCACTGTGTGGGGTCCTGGTCGGTGACCCATTCTGTTATCGAGGCGGGAGACACCTTCAGGTCGAAGGATCGGTAGATCGTCGTCTTGTCGTTTCCGATTTCAGCGGTGATCTGCTGGCCGAGTAGTGCGGCCTGTTCGCGGCCAGTATCGGTGAGGCCGCGGCATCCATTCGGGCCGCCTATCACGCCTTCTCTCTTGTGGAGGGAGTCTCCGTGGCGCACGAAGAGGAGCCGAGTTCGCATGCGGTGGATCATGTCAGAGGTTGGTAGTTGGACACCTGCGGCCGTGATGCGCTGATGGCGATGGAGCAAGGGTTGGGGCGGTGGAGCGGCGCTGGGGTCGGTGCGTTCGTTGGGTACGGCGAGCGTTGGCGACGGCTCCCATGAGCGGTTCGTGACGCAGCGCTGCAGGAACGTCGGCCTGTCCCAGGCAAGGCGGCGGTTCGACGCACTTCTGGCGCAGCTGAGGTCGGCCGGCTGCGCGGTGCTCGAAGCCGAGCAGGAGTTCGTGGTGCACGACGACAACCCGGGCATCCGACAACGGCTGGAACATCTACCGCAGCAGCACCATATGCAGCGCTTGTCGCGCGACGTTCGAGGCGCTACCCCCAGCGGACGACCTGAGCCAAGGCTCCAGGACGTTCAATGGCGGATCTTGCCGAATTGTTCTTATAGGGGATCAAGCGGCGGCGCGGCGCGCCGCCGTCCCGCGCTGCGCGTGCGGCCTGAGGGCCGTTCTCACGCGAGTGCTGCGCGGGGCATCGCCGTACGTCCGCCCCGCCGTACACCCTGAATCCGCCGACCGAGCGCCGCACCGCCGCACAGAGCTAGTGCCGCGACCGGATCGTTTGCGTTGTTGGACGGTTGTCGGCTGAGCAGCCGAAGGGGGCAGATCGCCGATTCGGTCGCGCCCCGCCAGTCGCGCTACCGCGGCTCTCTATCGACAACTTGGTATGGTGCCCAGGTTGCACCGCTTGGAGAGTATGGCAGCGCTCGAGGGAGAGGGCCAGGCGACGATGCAGGCGTCAGATGTCCCGCGTGCGGTGGCTGCGGCCATGTCGACCGCCTCCTCACTTGACCTGACAGTCGACGACGCAATCGTTCTTCATGACTCGAACAAGCTCACTCTGCGACTGCTGCCTTGTGACGTCCTGGCCCGGGTGGCACCTGTAGCGAATCAGGTCGCACGGTTCGAAGTCGAGCTTGCTCAGCGGCTCGCCGAATCCGGGTGCCCTGTGGCTGCTCTCGAGCCTCGAGTGGAGCCACGCGTCTATGAGCGCGATGGCTTCGTGGTCACGCTGTGGACCTACCACGAACCCGTGACACCTCGAGAGGTCTCACCAGCCGACTACGCCAATGCGCTCGAGCGGCTGCATGCCGGCATGCGCAAGCTCGATGTCCCGACGCCGCACTTCACGGATCGAGTCGAGCAGGCCCAACAACTCGTGGCGAGCCGCGATCACACTCCGGCGCTGGCCGACGCGGACCGGGAGCTGCTCGGCGAGACGTTACGAAGCCTGAGACGAGTAATCGGCGAGCGCGGCGGCGCCGAGCAGTTGCTGCACGGCGAGCCGCACCCGGGCAACGTGCTCACCACGAAGAACGGGCTGCTGTTCATAGATCTCGAGACGTGTTGCCGAGGGCCTGTCGAATTCGACCTCGCCCATGCGCCCGAAGAAGTCAGCGAGCACTATCCGGGTGTCAATCAAGCCTTGCTGCGCGAGTGCCGGATCCTCGTGCTGGCGATGATCACAACGTGGCGCTGGGACCGAGGCGACCAACTCCCGAACGGGCGCCAGCTGGGCACAGAGTGGCTCAGCCAGATCCGAGCAGCGCTCGATCGCCAAGGGCTGGATACCCATGGCTGATCGCGGGCCTTCGAGGTCGTAGCCGGCCACGCCGCTACCTCTTCACGGGGTGCGCTTCAAGCAGCCTCCGGCGGGGGCCTCAGACTCCGAGATGATCGCGACCAACATGGGGCAGTGGGTGGCTGACGCGGGCCGGATCTTCCCGCGGGATACGGGCGGGTACGTCTGCACAAGATCAGACCCGTGATCGCGTGCCAGATGCCACGGGAAACCAAGGGAAATCAGGGGCACTCACAGGTGATCAACGAGAAGGGCCCGCCACTGCATTTCCGCTGGTGAGGGCCCTCTTTTGCGTACGCTGAGCCGACGGTTTTACAGCGCGTGACCGTTCACACCCAGATACGCCGTCGACGACATAGGGACGGATCTGCGCGACGGCGTCCTCGGCGTCCTCGCGGGTGAGGAAGACGCCGGCACCAGAGATGTCAGGAACCTTGTGGGGGCCGCGGTCGACTCTGGTCATGACGAGGAAGGCCCAGCGGTGCCGATCACGTCGCGAGCGCGTCACCGAGTCGTCGGCGAGCGCCGTGATGAGGTCGTCGACGGAAGCGGCGTTGATGTTGGGATGCATGTGATCCAAGGGCTGATCCGGCCACAGCGGCCTGTCCGGATCGACGCTGGCGAAGTGGCTTTGACGGACGGGGTCGAGCACATCGTCTCGCCACCCGGTCCACGAGGCTGAAGACACCCTCTGACGTGCTCGGCGCGCGAGCCGCTCAACCGTACTCGCCATGTCATGGTGGCCGGATCCCAGTCCATCAGCGGCTTGAGCATCGCCACTTGGCGGTCGAACTCCTCAGCCGCCAGTCGTCCCGTAAACGACCGCTATTGGGACGGTCCCGTTCACGGAAGAGGAGTGGTCGATCGAAGCCTCGAGGCGAAGAAGATGACGGCCACGACGTCCGCAATGTCGGCCGCTTCCTCTAGATAGCTGATCATCACGATCGTGGTCGTGATCGTCGGCATAGCGTGGCCGTTCGCCGAAGATGGAACCTCCCTCCTTAGCCGAATCGTTGATCCCAGCGATGCCTGAAAGCGGAGGTGCCTTGTGGGCGGCAGAGCTACCGGAAAAAGGCACGGGTCGGTGGGATCTCATTCCCGGCAGTCGATGCGGAATCGCCTCTCCTCCATTTCCATTCACAGGCTGTCCGCGATCGCGCTGATCCTCGTGGCCATCGGCATATCGGTAGTGACCGTGAAGGACTACCGGGCCGTGGAGAGGTTGCGGGAACGCGGCGTTACCGCAACGGCCACTGTTGCCGATGTGAGGTACCACCGCAGTCTGACGTGGACGAATGATGTCGTGATCAGATACACCACGCGTGACGGTGTCCGCATCGAGGCGACCATCAGCTCCCATCGTTGGTCCGGGATCCTGTCGGTGGGCGAGAGCCATCAGGTGGTGTACGACCCCGCCGATCCAGAAGGCAACGTGATGGCCACGCGGGGCGATACCGTTCATGTCAGCCACGCGGTGGGAGGTGTCGCCGTCCTCCTGCTCGTTCTCGCGGCGGTTATGTTGTGGTGGCGGGGCGCGGATGCGTTCCGCCGGCGCTCAAGGTAGGTCGGCGATCTGACCGGCGACTTGGTGCAGCGCCGAGGTCTCCGCCCTGGCGCTGCACCTGGTCGCCGCGGCGATCGCCTACCTGAACACGGTGATGATCCAGATCGTGCTGCGCGATCCGGCCTGGCACAAGCGGCTGAGCCCGGCCGACCGGCGCGGCCTGTAGGCCCTGTTCTGGACCCACCTGAACCTGTACGGGCGCTTCGAGCTCGACACGAACCGGCGCCTGGAACTGGACGCTGTTTCGGCCTTCCCGCCGGAGTGACAGCCCCGCTGAGCCGGGACAGCCCCTTGATCTGGTGAAGGCCATGCGCTGGGCGGGTGGTGACTCGTGAGGCCGCTCATGGCCTCTGCATGAGCAGCGGGAAGGAGGCCGTCAGTGCCGGCGGCTGCCGAATTGCCTGAGCCATAGACGTTGCCATAGGCCCTGGTGGTGCCCCCGCCGTTGTCTAGCGGGATTGTTCAAGCTCGTGCCGGTAGGCGCCAAGGACGAGGCCATGGAAATGATGGACCGCATGCTCCGGCAACCCGGACCCGTTGGGATCGTAAACGATCTTCCCCTGAGTGAATGCAGGAGTACGCATTCCACGCTGGACGCTTTCCACCAAGGCGATGTCCTCCACCTGGAGAACCTCGTCGATGTACCGGATGCTGTCCAGCTCAGCCTCATTGGGCTCTGCGGTCTCCAGATAGAAGTCCCAGATCTCGTGTGTCCGTTCCGGGCCGTCAGGGATGATCTGCAACACCATGAAGTTCCCCCGGCCGGGATAACGCAGCAGACAGGTGTTGGGCCACAGCCACCAGACCGCGTGTTCGGTAACCGTCGCGCCTGACACGTCGTAGGCGGAATTCTCCGTCTTGCCGGCCTGGGCCATGTGGCTGGAGTAGATCCCATAGGTGGTGACCTTGTAGGTGCTCATGTCGACCAAGGACACGAAGTCCTTATGAGCCACGTGGCAGTGGTAGCACTCCAGGAAGTTGTCGACGACGTTCTTCCAGTTGGAGGCGATGGTGTAGGTGAGCCGGCGGGCGAGGGTCAGCTTGGCCACGTCCGGCGCCCGCGTCTCGATCTCCGTCTTCAGCTCCCCGGCCTGCTCAGTCAGGGGAGCCGCCTCGGGGTCGAGATTGACGTAGACCATGCCGCCGAACTCGGTGACCTGGATCTGGTCCAGGCGCACCGCGGAGGTGTCGAAGCCCGGCATGTCGCCGGCGTTGCGCGCTCGCCTCAGCCGGCCGGTCAGGTCGAAGTTCCAGGCGTGGTACGGGCACACGATGCTGCGTCGGACACCGGCCCCCGCCAGGAGTTCGTGCGCGCGATGCTTACACACGTTGTAGAACGCCCGCAGCGTACCTGCCTCGTCCCGGACCGCGACGATCGGCATCCCGGCCACCGTGCCCGTCACGTAGCTTCCCGGATCCCGCAGCTTCTCCACATGACACAACCACTGCCAGGTACGAGCGAAGATCGCCCGCTGGTCGACGTCGAACCACATCGGATCGGTGTAGGCGTCGGCGTGCAACGACATCGACAGCGTGGGGTCCGGATCGTATCCGGCCGAGATGCGATCAAGTGCGGGGGTCGAACCGGGAACCGACAGTGCACGCGTAAGCATCGTCGTCCCTCTGCGCTAATCCTTGTTCGCCGTGAGTGGATCAAGGTAGACCTGTCGAACCGCACTGTGATCTGATCTTCTAGGCCTGCCACAGGTTGTCTGCACATAGATGATCAGGTTTACGGGAAAGGGAGCCGATGGTTTCGACGTCATTAGGACCGGCGTACCACCGGTTATGGCTTGCGACGGTGCTGTCCAACCTGGGCGATGGGATTCGAATGGCTGTCAATCCCCTGAAAACGTGGAGACGGTTCTATGCCACAGCGGTCCTTAGCAGGGCCGATGAGGCTTTCCTCTTGTCGATCATGTGACGTTCGAATGTGATGGGCGACAGGCCGTCGTTGGCGCTGTGCCGCCGAGTGGTGTTGTAGAAGTCGGCGATCCAGGTGGCGATCTTCAGGCGCGCTTCGGTTCTGGTGCGGAACCGGTGGCGGTGCACGTATTCGACCTTGAGGGTGCTGTTGAGCGCTTCAGCTGCTGCGTTGTCGAGCGCGCAGCCCACGCGGCCCATGGACTGGACCACGCCCAGACGCCGGCATAGCTCCTGGTAGCGGGCCGCAGTGTATTCCGAGCCGCGGTCCGAGTGGAAGATCACGCCGTCGATGTCGCCGCCGCGGGTGGCCACCGCCATCTGCAGCGAGGCGCTGGTCAGCGCGGCGTCGTGGTGCCCGGACATGGCATAGCCGAGGAGCCGGCGGGAGAACAGGTCTTCGACCGTGGCCAGGTAAAGCTTGCCCTCGTCGGTGTCGATCTGCGTCACGTCGCCGCACCACAGCACGTCCGGCGCGACCGCGGTGAACCTCCGGCGGACCAGGTCCGGGGCGGCGGGCCGCTTGCCTTGCCGGGTCAGCGAGCGCGGCTTGCGGCGCACGCGAGCGACCAGGCCGAGCTCTGCCATCCGCGCCGCAACCGTATTCTCCGACACCCGCCAGCCCGCCTCATGCAGGTCACGGGTGATCCGCGGAGAGCCGTAGGTGCCGCCGGACGCCTCGAACGAGCGGGTGATCTCCACATCCAGGTCGGCCCGCCGACGTTGGCGGGCGGTCAGCTTGTCCTGGTCGATGCGGTTCTTCCACTTGTAGAACCAGGACTGCGACACACCTAATGCCCGGCAGGAGATGACGTGGTCGATGCCGTGCTCGGTCTTCTGGGAGCTGATGAAGGCCGCCACGCTTATCGGCCCATCGCCTCTTTGACCCACAAGACCACAGAGCGCTTGAGCACGTCACGCTCGTCTTCCAGCTCGGCGCGTTCCTTCTCCCACGCCGCCTTCTCACGGGCGTGCTGCTTGACCAGCTCGGCCTTCTCCCGCCGCAGCCGGGCCAGCTCTTCCTGCTCGGTCTCCTCCAGCGTTCCGCTCCCATCGCCGTCGCCGTTGTAGTGCTCGGCGAGCCGATCCATCTGCACCCAATTGTGCAGCGTGTACGGACTGATCCCCAGATCCCGCGCCACCTGCGCGACGGGTTTGCCGGTCTCCTTCACGATACGCACCGCCCCCGCCCGGAACTCCGGATCAAAGCGCCTCCGCGTGACTCCTGCCACGACCAAACCTCTCCCGGTTCGGTCTCCACGCTATGAGGGGAAGGCCATGGCTGCCTTGCCATTGTTGGCAGCGGCCATCACCTCTGATCCAGTCGCGGTGGCTGGTGTCGCCATCGCTGGACAGAGTCCATGGTTGTTGTTCGGTCTGCTCGCTGGGGCGGTCATTGATCGATTCGACCAGCGCCGCCTCACTGCGGCCGTCGATGTGGTTCGCGTACTGATGCTGGCCGTTCTGGTCATTTCAGTTTCTCTAGATGTTGCCGGGATCGCGCTGCTTTACCTGGTGGCGTTCGCCTGTGGTGTTGGCGAGACGCTGCGCGACACTGCGACGGCCACGCTCCTTCCGCCGCTGGTGCGTGATGCCGATCTCGATCGGGCCAACGGCTGGTTGGTCAACGCTGAGGTCGCGGGTAACGAATTGGTGGGGCCGCCGATCGGCGGTTATCTATTCGGCGTTGCGATGGTGCTTCCGTTCGCGGTCAATGGCGGCACCTTGGCATTGGCGGCCGCACTGATCTTCAGCTTGCCCAACGTATTTGCCTCGAAAGCCGGTTCGTACACCAGCAAGGGCCAGATATGGAGTGATACTCGCGCCGGTCTGCGGTGGCTGATTAAACATCCCCGCTTACGAATGATCGTCGGCCTGGGTGCCGTATTCGCGGCAATGGACAGCGCTTGGTTCGCCGTGCTCGTGCTCTACGTACCTGAGATTCTCGGTCTGCCGGCTTGGGGCTATGGCGTGTTGCTGGGAGTCGGCGCCGTTGGAGGGCTTGCAGGGGGCGTGTTAGCGGCGCGGATCACACGCATAGTCGGAGCCGCAGGAGCTCTGGCGGGCTGCCTCGCCTGCGCTGCGATCGGGCAACTGATGATTGGCCTCACTGCTTCCGCCGTCGTTGTGGCTGCGGGCCTGGCCATTACAAGCGGTGCGTTCGGCGTGTGGGCCGTGGTGGCTCGTACCACTCGTCAGCGCCTTACTCCAGCTGAGATGCTCGGTCGAGTGAGTAGCGCTGCGATGACCGCGGTGATGAGCGCGTCTCCGCTGGGGGCTCTCGTCGGTGGACTCCTTGCGGCTGGGTGGGGGTTGAGAGCGCCGATCCTTGTTGGAGTTCCAGTCCTGGCTGTGGCTGCTGTCGTTTGTTTCCTCACGATGCGTGAACGCGGCTGAGTCGCGTAAGCACGACACAGCCCTCCCGCCTGATCATCCCGCCGCCGTCGTCCCATCCGTCAGGGGAGCGGGCCAAGGTCCTGGGGTGAAGGTGGAGCTCCCCGCTGGAAGAACGACCTTCGCCCCAGGACCTTGGCCCGCTCGGCTCGTACTGGGGCGACGTGACGAGATGATCAGGCTTCCACATCACCATTTACTGACCTTCGCCGCGTGCGTGGCGATCATCCTGGAGCCTGAGGGCCCCGCCGGAGGCATCTGCTCTGAGCGGTACTGATGGGGACGCGACACCGCGCCGTCAATGTGACTGAGCACTTCAGGTGGCGTAGTCCGCCAGACCGGGAGCCAAGGTGCTGCGACCCCTCTGGCGTCAGGGACAAGCGCCACGAGATCATCACCCTATGGCGGATGTGATTTTCTTCGATCTGGACGGCACCCTGGTCGATCATCGAAGCGCGGTCTTGGAAACGATCGGTCAGATCGTCCAGGCCGCGCCGAACGCGACGGCTCCGCCGGAGGAACTGGTGACGTTGTGGTGGACGCTGGAGGGGCGCCACATGCGGGAATACCTGGCCGGTCAGTGCTCCTTCGCTGAGCACCACCGGCGCAGGCTCCGTTCCTTCCTGCCGATGCTCGGCGAGCCGGTTCCTGAAAGTCCCGGCCTTCTGGACGCCTGGATCGCCGAGCGCTACCTCACCGTGTTCGCGGAGTCCTGGCGGTGCTATCCCGATGTCCAGCCATGCCTGGAGACCCTGAAACGGCTTCCCCGAGGACCGCGTCTGGCCGTTCTCACCAACGGGGACCCCGAGCAGCAGCGTGCCAAGCTCGCCCGCTTCGGCCTCCTCGAATACTTCGAAGCCGTCCTGACCCCGACCGAGCTCGGTGCGGCCAAGCCCGTCGCCTACGCCACCGCCTGCCGGTGGATGCGGACGGACCCCGCACAGGCGGTCAACGTGGGCGACATGCTGGAAAGCGACGTGAATGCAGCCGCCCTCGCCGGGCTCACCGGCATCTGGCTGGACCGCGGCATCGACTTCGTCACCGGTGGACCATCGCCGACGGCAGACGAGACGGTGCTCCGCATCGAACGCCTCACCGACCTCCCCGACCACCTATCACGCACGACCGCCTGACCGGCTCTCACGAACCTCAGCGTGGTTTGTGGGCGAGCCGGCACCGATGAAGGGACCGCCGATGATCACCGATCCAACGATCACCCGGATCGGCCAGGGAGTGGAGCTGCACCACCACCGAGGTCAGCGTGAGGCCGCTCGCGACTTGTTCGCGCAAATCTGGGACGACATCGGCGGCGAGCAAGGCGACCCGCTGCACATTTGCGTCCTTGCCCACGCGATGGCCGACGTGCAAGACGACGTGCACCAAGAGCTGATGTGGGACCTGCGAGCGCTTGCCGCCGCCGACCTGGTCACCGATGAGCGGGTGGCGCAAGCTGGGGTGACGCTTTCGGCGGCTGGCTTGTACCCGTCGTTGCACCTCAACTTGAGCGAGTGCTATCGCAAGCTGGGCGATCTCGACCGCGCCCGTGAGCACCTCCAACAGGCGCGAACCACGATCGGCGCGCTTGGCGACGACGAGTATGCGCAGCTCATCAAGAGTGGCCTGGAGCGCCAGGCCGAACAGCTGAGAGGCGGGCCCTGACCGGAAAATGGCCACATTGAATGACACAACCCTCTCGTCGTCCGTGACAGGAGAGCCGACCAACACGAGATCACACCATGATCAATGGCGAGACCGGATGTCGCCCGGCACACAAAGCCCCGGCCCCCGACCTGGGCCTCTTGTTCTTGGCCGCGCATTGGCCGAATCTGCGCGGAGGATGCCGTTTCTGGATCGCGTTGAGCGGTCAGCTCGGCCTGGACTACGGAGCCTGCACCAACCCCCCCTCGTCGCTTGACGGGCGGGTGCGTTTCGAGCACGACGGCTGCGTGCGGTTCGTCGACCGCGAGGACGGCTCGTTCGGGTAGCAGCCCCTGTCAGGCCGCATGGAGCTGGATCACTACGTCGCGCAGGTTCTCATCAGTGATTCGCTCTCTCTGGCTGATCACGCCTGGCACTATCAACACTTGCCGGCGGCACCTGAGAGATCGAAGTAGGGCGTCACCTGCACCGCGCGCGCTACCTAAGATCACTACGTGCCGATGTAGAGCAACACCGAACGTCAGTGTCACGTTGCTCGGTAGCGTGCCGTCATGGGCCGCGCTCACAACGCGATGGGGCGATAGCCGAGGGCGGCTTCAACTATCTCCTCGGCTGTGGCGTCCTGTAGTTCTTCCAGCGGCCAGAAGATCAGATTACTGACGCGTGGATGGAGCACATTGGCCTCTAGCAGGCGTAGGTAGTAATCCGGGTCGACCTCCATGATTCTGCGGACAATTTCGGCGAGTTCTTCCCGGGTGATGTCCGATACCTTGGGCCGCTCCGGGCGAGCGGCATCCCGGGCGAGTTCCACCAGATCCTGCGATTCCCAGTACGCGGCGAAATCGAACGGCTCATAGCTGTGCCCAGTCTGCATGTTGAACGCGGCGACGGCCTCGCGTGCCTCCATCAGCCTGCCGGTTTCTATGAGTTCCGCGATCCGGTCGATCTCGCTCCCTAGCTGCTCCTGTCGCTCCTGGGAGACGGGGGAAAGCAGCTCCGGTCGTAGCTCCATACCAGGCACGCGTCACAGGCTGCGGGCAGTGATGTCGCCGTTGGAGGTGGTGGCGTGGATGTCGAGTCCGGCGGTGCCGTCGTTCTTGAGGGCGTTGGTGATGCGGCCGTGGCTGGTACCGGCGTCCAAGGCGGCCGAGACTCCGGCGGCAGCGGCGATCGAGATGTCGCCGGACTGGGTGCGCAGCACGACCTTGCCGCCCGTGGCCTCGGCGATCCGGATGTCGCCCCGTGCGGTGCTGATCTCCGCGGGCCCGCCCAGACGGCCGACCTCGACATCGCCGTCGGTCGCGGTGAGGCGCAGGCTCGCGGTCTCATCGAGCTTGATCTGGCGGTACGCGCCTTCGAAGGAGACGTCGCCGAGGCGGCCCACGGTCCGAACTTCGGCGCTGGCCGTCTTAGCCTCGATGCGGGAACCGGCGGGCAGCTTGACCGTCACCTCGATGGATCCAGACGGGCCCAGGTACTGGTTCTTCGCTGTGGCAGTCTCGATCCGCAGGACGCCGTCGGCGTAGTCGACCGTGGTCTGCTCGGCTGCCGTCACGTCGCGACTCTTCGAGGCGTTCGCGGGCCGGACCTCAACCGTAGCGTCGGCCCGGTCGGCGGCGATGAACTGGACACGTCCCGCGGGGATGTCCAGGACGGCGGAGATCGGGGCGGGGGTGTCGAACTTCTGCATCATATGCTCCTTGTGCTGCGTTGTTTCGATCTTGCGAGACCCATCCCGGCGTGGCCCTCATGGCCTTCCATGAGGGCCACACGAGGATCGAGGTGATCTCGGCGCGGCCCAGTTCGCAGCCCCAAGGCCGCAGCGCTGAACCGTTCATGGCATCCACCCTCGCCGACCGCTCTGATACCGGGCTGTCGCCGTCCTGACGCCGCCGCTGACATACGGCGGGAAGTAGCCGGCCGGGGATTGGGCCCCGTGGCCGCGTAGTGCAGACAGCCTCAGTTGGTGCCTCCGGGCGCGCCGAAGGCGGCTGGGCCGACTACGGTTCCACCGGTCTGACCGCGATTTAGCTCGGCACGATGCTGCGCGAGTACGACACTGCGCCGGGACTGGCGTGAGGTGGCGACCATCATCTACAAGTGCTTCCTCTGCTCCGATCAGGTGCTGCGGCACAGCGTCGCCAGACCCGACTAGAAACCGCCCCGGTTTGATCTATCGCCGAGCGCCGGACGCTCGCAGGGAGCCACATGGAACGGGATGGAACGCATAATGGTAGACGGCCGGATCGGCGGCTTCGGGGCCTGACTGTGAAGGAGCCTCTATGGGCGCCAACCACTGTGTCCTTCCCTCCCTGATCCAGAAGAAGCGGTTCGGCCGCATCGGCCGGATGCTGATCGTCACCTCGGCGGTTCTCGTGGCCTCCGTCGCACTGGCAGGCCCCGCGTCGGCCGACCTCGTGAACAAGTGCACGGGCGGCACGGGCTACACGATCTGCTTCAGCCTCGACCGGCAGGACGACGGAAACATCGCCGTCCACCTCGGCATCGATGTGGCCATGAGCCGCGCGGACGCCCAGGCCATCATCGATCACCCCGGTGAGGAGTTCTCCGCGAAGATCTTCGGCGACGACCCCGTCTACGACAACGGCCTGGTGTCCGTGCCGGTTACCTGGAGCTCCGCGTGGGACGGCGGGCTGTCGGCCGAGTTCGATCGGCTGGCGACCTTCGCCCAGCTCAACGAGGACGACGGATACTTCGACGGTTACGTCGACGAGCTCTACGGCCACATCGACCTGGTCGACTTCCGCAGCGGCCAGACGCGCGGCTTCAACTCCGCCGTCATCAGCGGCTACTACTGATCGGAGCCTCGCGCGCCCACCGGCCGCGAGTGCAGCTCTTCCCGGGCGACATCGACGCTCGCTACCGGATCGCCGGTGAATACCACCGAGGCCGTACGCATCAACGACAGCGGCCAGGTCCGGCGGCTATTTCGTCAATGACCCGGCGGCGGCTGCGCGGCCTGACGGCATCCGGTCGCTGAAGGACACGTGGTCAGGTCTGTCGCTGCTACGCGGATGACTACCGGCCGGGCGGGCCCGGTACAACACGCCCGCTTCAGCCGGTCGCCATCGTCTCGGCGATCGGCCGAAGCGGTCAGGTCAACTGGCGTCGAGCAGCTCGAGGCGGTCCGCCATGGCGGCGAACAGCGCGTCGTCCTGCTCCGGCACGAACGTGCCGCAGGCCAGCGTGAACCGTATGCCGTCGCGGACGACGAAGTACTGCCGGACGGCCCACACCCGACCGGCGTCGTGCATTGCGCACTCCAGCAGGGCCCCGGCACGGCCCGCAACCCGTGCCTCGGTGATCTCGAAGTCACCGAAGCCCGCCCACGTGTATTAGGGTCCCGTTCCGCGATCATTCGTAGGGCGCCAGTCGCCTGCCCAACTCGCTCGACGATCGCCGCGATGACATCGATCGTCTCTCCCTGCTGGTCGGTGTACGACTCGAAGCCTGGTTCAGGCTGAAAACATCCCCGCCAATCGAGCAGGACACAAAGAGCAGCCTGCCTCGGCGGCCCCGGATGCTTGACGATGACCTCCAGCAACACGTCGGTTCCTGCGACGGCTGCCGGATAGAGCGTCCCTGCGTGATCGTTTCCTACGGCTGATCGAACGCCGCCTCCTTGGTCCAGGTTATTGCGAGTACTCCAGAGCAAGTTGGCGAAGGCTTCCGCGACAGCTTCGGGCCGGTACCACCTCGGTCCTGGGATCGACGCCGTGGTTGACCCCTCGCTACCGGGGTTAGTGGCACGTCGATCAAGGGTTTGGCCTCGCCATGCGTAGCTCACTCGGATCCGTCGTGCATCGTCGATACTGCGTGGAGGATCTCACTTGCCTGGGCTCATACAGTAGGCAACACTGCAACGTGCACTCCGAAGAGCAAGCCAAGCAAGTGGTCGGGGAGTTGAGTGGCCGGCTCCACACCGTATTGCGCGACGGTGGCCTCGCCGCCGAACCCGTCCTCGAACTTGCCTGCTTGCTGGAGGAATGGGGTGTGAGCACTCCGGCTACGCGGGAGCTCCTTGAACGCCCTGTGGCCCGTCTGACCCCGGCTGATTTGACCCGTCTGGGCGAAAGCCTTCTCCGCGACACCGGATTCGAGCCGACCTTCGCCCTCGAACCGAGGATGTGGGATGTGCTTGAGCAGGCGCTGAAGGTCGTGGAGCGCGACGTCCGAGCTGCGGGAATCACTGGAACGCTTCGATTGGTCACCCAGGACTGGGACGACAACGGTCATGCCTGGGTGGAGTTCCAGGGTGGTTACTGGAGTAACCACGGCACCAGCATCCCGCCCAGCGCGGGAAGCGACGTTCAAGGGGCGCTTGCGTGTGTGGCCGATGCCACCCAGGAAGTGATCATGGAGCTGATCTGGAAGGTCTGGCCCGTCTGCACCAGGCACGATCGTGGCCTGCGGCCCGGACTGGACCGTGGGATCGCCGTTTGGCGCTGCACGGGCGACGGAACGCATACCGTCGCGCCAATCGGTGAGCTGCCGTGATCGCGTCGCTGCATTCAGTGTCTGTACAGGATCGTGATTAGCCGGGGATCCACCAGCAGTAGAGCAGTTGATCGCTTTCCTTCGCCCTTCGCGCCAGCGCGACGAACTCCTTCACCAGATCGAGCACGTGGTCACCGTCGTGGAAGCTGGAGACATCCTCATTCATCCATCGCTGGGCCACTTCGGGCGGTCACGGCGGAGCCCGGTGGCGAAGGCGGCCAGGTGGGGTGTGGCAGCGGGCAAGCGACGGGCCGCTGTACGGCGGCGCGTCGCGCCGCCGCTTGACTCCCTATGAGCGTAATTCGTCAGCATGCGCGACGGACAAGCATTCCATGGCGGGGACGTTCACCTGTGGCGGGCGATACTCCAAGGTGTCCAACGGCGGGAGCTGATCCACGATCTTCCTCGTCTCGAGGCTGACCCGTGATGATCCGCTTGAGGAGGTCGATTCCGATCCTCACGGTGAGCGCTGGCCGCGGAACAAGACCCACGATGATGCCTGGCTGCCTACTGCTGTTGAGTGAACTTGCTCAATGCGTCGTCGATGATCCCGTGCAGAGCTTTGGCACAGGCTGAGACTCTGCCGTTCGGCGGGTAGTAGACGCTGGCGACAGGTGGCTGATCGCAGTAGTCCTTGCCGTGCTGGCTGCAACACCGCTCGGTGGCCGCGACGCTCGTCGGATCGTGGAAGGCAGGGTCGAACGGCATCACGATCCGGATTTCCATGGGTTCCATGCGCGAAGCGTAGAAGCAGTCGCTATTCTCGTCGAGATCTTCGTCCTGACCCACTCCATAGATCGGGCATGCAACGGGCGGGGAAGAGCACCAAGACCGAGTAACGAGCAAAGCCCAGGCGACGAAAACGGTTCCTGGCCTGAGCTCTCGAGTGGGTGGAGCCTAGGAGATTCGAACTCCTGACTTCCTGCTTGCAAACAAAGTTTCGCGATCGATTGAACTGGGCCTTTGCCCTGGTAGATGGGCGTTTCCGTGTGCACAGTTGTGCACTGGCGGGCGGGATAGTGTTTGGTTGTCACTCGGTTCGTCACTCAAGCGCGCACCGGACGGCTTACACGCCTACGAGCGCGAACTGTCATGTGCCCCGGCCTATGCCCTTCGGTCCGCTCAGTTCACTCGGACTGACGACCTGGGCCTTTACCCTGCGGCCGAGAGGACTCGAACCGGGACCGAGAGCGAACGTGATCCCACGAAGTTGGCAAGCTGGGGATCACGCCCCTGGCCTGGGCTTTTGTGTGCGATCGTGCGAGGTGGCGTTGCTGTACGGCTCTGCTGTACAGAACTTCATCGCTCGGCATACTTTAAACGACACTCCGTGGGCTTCGTCGCGACCGGGTGAACCGGCTCGCGAGGACAGCAGACGCCTATCCTCGCCGCTGAGTCAGCACTGCCACAGGAAGCGCCCCTCCCGCTCGTCGGAGCTGAGGAAGCCGTAACCCACCCCGCTATCGGCGAACAACAAGTCGTACATGCCTTGCTTGGAGTTCCCGAGCTGGAAGAAGTACGTCCATGCGCCCGCCGGATACTCCTCGTCCTGCCACCAGATAGGCGTGCCCAGCATGTACGACCCCCACCGAGGGGCCGTCGACTGGTCGAGAGAAATAGTCAAGACCTGCGGATCAGCGTGTCAGGCGACTTGCTGATCACCTCCTGATCCGTCGGGTCGCTCGACGAGTTGGCCTCGCTCGAACTTCGCGCCGGCGCGGACGAGGGCGACCAGATGTGGCGCGTTGGCCGCACGCCAGCGCTTCTGCGCCGACTCGATCAGCTTGAAGGCCATCGCCAGCCCGGCCCCTTGGTGACCTTGGTGCGGTGCCGGACGGTGGCGAAGGTGGACTCGATGGGGTTGGTCGTGCGCAGGTGCACCCAGTGCTCCGCGGGATAGTCGTAGAAGGCGAGCAGTTCGTCGAGGTCATCGACCACCTTGGCGACGGCCTTGGGGTACTTGGCGCCGTAAGCGTCCCGGAAGCCCTTCACCGCCGCGAGAGCGTGCTCTTTGTCCTCGGCGTTCCAGATCTCCGCGAGCGCCTTCTTAGCGGCCGGGTGGGCCGACTTCGGGAGCGCCCCGAGCACATTAGCGATCTTGTGAAACCAGCATCTCTGGGCTCTGGTTGGGGGAACACCTCGCCCAGCGCGGCCCAGAAGCCGAGCGCGCCGTCCCCGATGGCCAGCACCGGAGCCCGCATCCCACGTCGTTTGGCATCGCGCAGCAGGTCGGCCCACGGCTCGGTGGACTCGCGGTAGCCATCGCTCAGCGCGACGAGTTCCTTGCGATCGGCGCGCACGCCGATCATCACCAGCAGGCACAGCTTGTGTTCTTCGAGGCGGATGTTGAGTCGGCCCACAGGTAGACGTAGTCCACGCCGGACAGGTCGCGTTCGGCGAAGGCGCGCTGCTCGGCCTTCCAGGTCTCGGTGAGCTTGGTGATGACCGACGCGGACAGGCCCGCCGAGCTGCCGAGGAACTGGCCCAGCGCGGCGGTGAAGTCGCTGGAGGACAGGCCGTGCGCGTGTGTCTCGACGTGCCCAACCCATGTCGGCGTCTGTGCTGGGGCGCCGTCGACGTCCGTCCCATTCAGTCCAGCGCAACCGATGACACTGCAATCTCCGAAGCCGCTGTGGCCGGCTACGTGGCCAAATACGCCACCAAAGCCGCGGAGACCTCCGGGACCCTGGACCGGCCGGTCAGGTATCACGACCTCGCCCGCCTGGAGCGGAACGGCGTCACTGAACACGCCGCCCGCCTGATCCGTACCGCCTGGGACCTCGGCAACCCAGAGATCCATCCAGACCTCGCGCCGCTCCGGCTTCGGCAGTCCCAGCCACAGATGGCGCGCCAACCCACCAGAAGCCCTAGTCGGCTAAACAAAGGTCCTTTGGGCGGAGTATCCCACAGGTCAGTGAGCGCGATCTGCGAGGCGGTATCTGTTAGAGGTCCCCCGCCTCCGTCCGGCCGGAAGCCGACAGAGGCGGGAAACGGAAGCCATGAGACGCTGTTCTTCGTAGCGGCTACTTGGTCGTCACCTTTCGTAGGTATCGGGCCGAGGCCCAGCCGGCTTTGCCATCGGATGCCTTGACCGCGACCCATCCCTTGACCGACTTGCAGGCCCCGGCGAAGCGACCATCGGCGATCGCACGCTTACCGACGCGGTGGAAGCGCAGCCCGCCACCGGCACGGACGTTCAGGAAGCTGATGGGCCGCACGTGCGTGACCTCGTAAGTGCACGCCAGAAGCACCGTCGTGCCGGAGTGGTGCGTGCTCCTCACCTTCCGTAGGTATCGAGCTGAGGCCCAGCCGGCTTTGCCATCGGATGCCTTGACCGCGACCCATCCCTTGACCGACTTGCAGGCCCCGGCGAAGCGACCATCGGCGATCGCACGCTTACCGACGCGGTGGAAGCGCAGCCCGCCACCGGCACGGACGTTCAGGAAGCTGATGGGCCGCACGTGCGTGACCTGGTAAGCGCACGCCAGCGCCGGACGGCCTGCCGGGCTGGCAGCCTGGGCGGGAAGGCCCGCCACCGCGAGTCCGCCTGCGGCAATGCACGCGACGAGGACGGTGTGCTTGGAGATCGACATGGGTCTCTCCCTTCGGTCTACATCGGATCGTGCACAGGGGCACGACCTGCGATGTTCACAAAGAGTAGATACCTTATTACTATGTGCTTACACGCCTTAGCCTTTGATCAACTATTCATGGGCCCCACTCGCCCAATTGCGTAACATCTCCCCGGTCGCTCTCGGCAGCGGCTTCCGCGGCATGCTCGCCGGCCTGGACGAATCCGCCGTCGAACGGGTGCGTACGACCTTCCAGACCTCCTCGGCGAACGCAAGCTGGACGACCTGGACGCCACCTCACTCATCGGAACAGGCGCTCCCGCGCACTGAGCGGAGTTGCCCGCGGCGTCGATCGGTGTCGGCCGCCGGGCATCCTGCCCGTGCCACCGCGCCCGGCTTTACATGCACGACAGGAGCCCGGTGGCCGGGTCAGCTCAATCGACGGCGATCAAACCCCGCTGATAGGCGCGGACGAGGCGCCGGGGCACAAGCAGCCGCCGCCCGTTCACGGTGATCGGGACAAGGTCGGGCACGGTCGCCTTCCACTGCCTGCGGCGGTGCCGGGTGTTACTGCGGGAGGTCTTGCGCTTGGGCACGGCCACGGCTACCAGCTCGCCTTCGTGATACCCGGCAGCTCCCCGCGATGAGCCATCTCCCGGAAGCGCACCCGGGACAGGCCGAACTTGGAGAGGTGCCCGCGAGGACGGCCATCGACGGAGTCCCGGTTGCGGACGCGGGTGCCGCTGGGTCCGCCCGCCGTACACCCCACACCCGCCGACCAAGCGCCGCACCGCCGCACAGAACCAGCCGCGCCGTCGCCGGCTGAACTTGCTCACGCTCGCCCTTCGGGGTGCCTACGGCATTCCGCCGGCCACGCCGCTACCTCTTGTCAAATGTGATCAACGAGTAAGAGCGGCCTTCATCGCTGCTCCTACGGGCCACAGCGCTTTGCCCGCCTCCTCGACAGAGGATCTACTTTGCCTATGGGGTTACGTCGCTCGATTCCGCCATCCAGGAGGCTCTGCACGGTGAGCGCCTTGATGGTCTTGGCCTGCAGTCTGATCGGCTGCACACCTGGCTATGAGGGCATGTACGGTGGCGGCCAGGTATGCGTGGACCGGGCGAAGCGGGAGAACGCTCTGTATCTGAAGGCGGTCAGTGCCGTTCTGCCGTCGGGCAAGCGTGTGAGTGTTGACGAATGGAATGGATGCGACTCCGCTAACAACGGTGCCTCACTGTCCGTTCTGGTGAGCCCGAAACTCCGATGGGAAGAGTTGTGGAAAGCGTTCGTCGAGGCGGGGTGGTCGCCTGCCTCGGACGCATGCACTCCAAGCTGCACCGAATTTCAGCTCGTCGACCAAGTGGACCAGCGGCTCATCGGGATCGCCATTGAAGAGATCACTGACACCGCTCCAGAAGGCCAACAAGAGGGCTTGTGGGTCAATGTGACCGCGGCTGACTCCTGCTGGGACGACCGCGGCTACAGGTGCAGTTAGGCGATGGTCGTTACTTAATCACAACTGACACCTCTCCAAGGGTGCCCTTGGAGCAAGCCTCCGGCGGGGGCCTCAGGCTCCGAGATGATCGCGACGAGCAGAAGGCCATCAGTGGCTGAGGTGGGCCGGATCTTCCCGTCGCCGTCGCCCAGGACAAGCTCGAGCAGACCAGAGGGCAGGGGCGAAGGTCGTCGAGTTACCGTGGCCCTGGCGAGCATTTGGTGCCAGAGACGGACGAATCGTCTATCAATCGTCGATCCAGATGTACCACGGTCCGTCGAAGTGGCGGTAGATGCCCGGCGCGTCGATGTCCGGCTCGCCATTCGGGCTCCAGGCGAAGCCGTAACTTCCGAAGAAGCCCGTGTCCTCGATCATGAAGCCGAAGGCCCGGCGGGATCCTTCAAGGTACTTGACGGGATACAGGCCGATCCAATGCCGCTTCCCCGGCGGCGTCCCCTCTGACACCGTCTTCGCGAAGTGGTCGAGGCTGCTGCGCGACAACTCGAAACGCATCCTGACCGGCGCACCGACGTAGGCCAGTGAGCCGACCAACGCCACGACTAGGGGTGGCACAGCCCAGAACGTCCAGTTACGACGCAATGCGGCCAGCCTTCCCCGCCTGACAAGGACGACACCGAGCACGATTAGCCAACCGACGCCGAACAACTGCCAGCCGACGCCCACGGGCATGAGCCACGTGAAATGCCACCCGGGGGCACTCGTCGCATAAATGGTCCCGAGCCCCAGTACTACGGCAACCGTCCCCCACGCCCTGCCGCTGATGTTCATGGGAGCGGGCTGGCGAGGCGCATTAGGAAGATCGCTCGTTATATCCACCGCGTGATCCTAACTTTCGCTGGTGGCGATTCCGCCGAGCTGGTGTGTACGTATTGTGCAGAAATCCGCGATCGATGTCGGGAGCTTCGTTCATGCACCCGTGCGCGCTCCTGTCGCCGGGAGCATGATCGTGACCCTGGCCGGTATCAGGTTACGGATACGGGGATGCCTTCTGCCTGGTGGAGCCTAGGAGATTCGAACTCCGGACTTCCTGCTTACAAAGACGCATGCCGATCATGCTCCATCAGGGCACACACAGCTCAGCGCACTGATCGCGTTACCCGTGACTCCCTGCTGTTCCCCCTTGTTTCCCACCCCATCGGGCACGCAACGGGCACGGCTGGCAGGCTCGTCACAAGGACATCCAGCAGTAGAGCAGCTGATCATGTTCTCTCGCTCGACGTGCCAGACCGACAAGATCCTTGGTGAGCGACAACATGTACCCGTCCTCATCAGCGGTGAAGTGGGAGAACTCCTCGATGGCTGCCCACTGCTCCGCCAACATCGGCAGGCGGGCGTCGTCCACACCGGCGAGCATGTCACGAGCCTCCGCCGACAGTTCCATGATGCCGGGCCCTTCCAGGTACGGGGAGTCTTCGGGTAGGGCATCCCACTCCTCGTCGCTTCGCGGCGCACTCTCCGGGGGTGGATACCGCCCCACCATCTCGACCAGCCCCAGGGAATAGTCGACATGGCCGGCGAACGCGACGAGCTGACCCAGGACCACTTCGGGGTCGATCCATTTGGTCGCCACCACATCGAACTCCGGAACTCCACGCGAGGCATCGGCGATCTCGCGGGAATGCTCAGGTTGGACGGTCGCCGCAACACGGTCCGCAGCGCGGTAGTACTCCTAGAAGACACCCACGTAAACACTCCTGCCCCGGGTCCACGGCGATATGGCCGCCTTGTGGCAGGTAGACACGCTAGGGCATGCGACTGACATTACGAGTAGGCACGACTCGCTTGAGGCAAACGCACCTTCCGTAGCCGGTGGCGGGCATCGAGTGAGCCCTTGGTCTGCTGGTGGAAGGAAGTTATTCGAGCGTGCACTATTCCTCGGTCTGGAGTGTCGCTTGTGCGACGTCCGTGAGCAGTGCGGCAGCCCAGAGGAATACCTTGGGGTCACCGAGACCTGAGTCGGTGAGCCATTGAGCGGCCCGGCGCGCGTCCTGCTCGTCCTGGATCAGCCCCCAGGACCCCGGCTGGACGCCGGTGGCTCGGTAAACATCGGCGACGAGGCCGCCCAAGCAGGTCCAGGTGTGCCAGCACCCGCTGTCGAAGCCGACCAGTTCGAACCCCAACCGCCAGCCGCTGCGGTAGGGAAACCTCTCGCGCCGGGCCAGCCGTTCCGGGAGGCTCCCGGCCGATATGTCCCAGCCTCCATCGGCGATATCGGCCAGCAGCCCGGGAACATCGGCAGTGGCGAATCCAACCCGGAGCACGTGCAAGCCCGGCTTACCAGCGTGCTCGCGCGCAATCTCGGCCTCCTGAGGGCCGGCGAACCAGTCGTCCCAGCCACTGGGATCTACCGACACCAGGTCCACCACGCAGTCGCTCAGCGACACCAGACCAGCACCTGGAAGGCCCACGTCCTGCCAATCGTGCCGATCCGCGCGTGTAGCGACCCGATAGCCGGCGAGGACGTAGTCGGGTTCCATCGCGCTATC
The DNA here is from genome assembly GCF_040659615.1 of Nonomuraea sp. NPDC049784. Classification (NCBI taxonomy): domain Bacteria; kingdom Bacillati; phylum Actinomycetota; class Actinomycetes; order Streptosporangiales; family Streptosporangiaceae; genus Nonomuraea; species Nonomuraea sp. NPDC049784. The sequence goes on along the minus strand of NZ_JBFAMX010000094.1, from coordinate 5,923 downwards.
TCCTTCCGCGGTCAGTATCGTAATTTTCCAGGAAGTCGGCCTCGGCCTACGTTGCGCGACTCGTGGTGCAGGAGCTGTTCGATGATCCAGGGCGGCCGGACAGTGCGATGGTGAAGTCCGCGCATCCTCGGTCTGTTCACTCTTATGCTGATCGCCCCGTCGGCTAGCTGCGACTACGGCTCTCGCGTGATCACAGCGCCTCAAGATCATCCCGCGTATATCCCGGATCTTGCACGAGGACTAGGGTGGGGAGACATCCCTTCGTGGGAGCAACCCGCCAAAGTTCCATTCACGCCGTGCGGCTGGACGACCTGATCTCCAGGGGCCCGGCGGCAGGCCGAGAGGTGGGAGGCCTGCGCTGGCGCGCTGTCAGCGAGGTGACGCCCCCACCCCGGATGGGACGGCCCACCGGATTGATCGCCTCACGCCCCCGTTTGCCGCCCTTTCCTGGAAGGATCTGGGCCAGTCGAACACACAACGATGTTCTTCGGAAAGAGGTGTCCGCATGGAGCCGCTGCGGCAGGGTGATCCGCGCCGGGTGGGGGACTATCGGCTGGAGGGGCGGCTGGGCGGTGGCGGGATGGGGCAGGTGTTTCTGGGACGCTCCCGTAGCGGCCGCCCGGTCGCGGTCAAGCTGGTGCGGCCCGAGCTGGCCGACGATGCCGGGTTTCGGCGTCGGTTCGTGATCGAGGTGCAGGCGGCCCGGCTGGTCGGCGGGTTCTACACCGCCCAGGTCATCGACGCCGACACCGACGCCGACACGCCATGGCTGGTCACCGCCTACATCCCCGGCCCGTCCCTGCACCAGGCCGTCGGGACGCACGGCCCGCTGCCCGCGGAGGCGATCACCGTGCTGGGAGCGGGACTGGCCGAGGGGCTCGGCGCGATCCACGCCTGCGGCCTGGTGCACCGCGACCTCAAACCTTCCAACGTGATCCTCGCCGCCGACGGACCCCGCGTCATCGACTTCGGCATCACCCGCGCACTGGACGCCACCTCCCACACCCTCTCCCGCGCCGTGGTCGGCACCCCGTCGTTCATGTCCCCGGAACAGGCGCGCGGCCTCGAGATCGGCCAACCCAGCGACGTGTTCTCCCTCGGACTTGTACTGGCGTTCGCCGCCACCGGCCGCAGCCCGTTCGGCACAGGCCCGGCCGAAGCGATCGTCTACCGCATCGTCCACGACGAACCCGACCTGACCGGCCTGCCCGCCCACCTGGCGGACCCGGTGAGGCGCTGCCTGGCCAAGGACCCCAGCGACCGCCCCCGCGTGGCCGACCTCCTCGAGGAGCTCACCAATCCCACCCAGACAACCACCCAATGGCTCCCGCCGCTGATCGCGACGATGATTACCGAACGCCTAGTGCAGACCCCCACGGCCCCGGCGTCCGAGGCGCGGGTACGCGAGCCCGGCGGCCCTGGCCAGGTCGTCGGTGCCGAGACACGCGTCGCTGCCCAGGAGCTGATCGCCAAAGGCCAGCTGATCCAAGCGATCAAGCTCGTGCGGGAGCGGACCGGTCTCGGTCTCAAGGAGGCCAAGGACTACTGCGACGCACTGCCGGTTTCGCCCGGCGGCCCTGGCCAGGTCGTCGGTACCGAGACACGCGCCGCTGCCCAGGAGCTGATCGCCAAAGGCCAGCTGATCCAAGCGATCAAGCTCGTGCGGGAGCGGACCGGTCTCGGTCTCAAGGAGGCCAAGGACTACTGCGACGCGCTGCGGGACGGCAGGCCCTGACGCGAGCAGGTTCACGCCGCCCTGGTCGACCTCCGCTATTCGAGCAGGGACGCCGACGCGGCCGCCGACGCGCGGTGTGGAATCGAGGAGTGATGAGCAGCCGAGCTAGGTCGTCCACGCGAAACGATTGATGTCACGCAGTTTGTCAGCCAAGACACCCCGCTCATGATACCCGAGCGGGGTGTCTTGGCTGGTGGCCCCCTCGCTTGCAACGCCGCGGGCTCAAGCATCGCCCCGTGAAGGCAAAGCGCCAGGTACCCATTCACCCGGACCTCGTGGCGCCGCTACTGGCACATCTCGCCGAGTTCAACCATGGCCGTGAGGGCCGCATTTTCACTGGCCCGCTCGCGTACCTGGGGGTCGGGGATCGGTGGATCCTGTTCACTTGCTCCCACGAAGGGATGACTCCTTCCCCACCCTCAGCATAGAGTTTCATGCCTGTTTGTTACCTATGTCCATTTTGACAGGGAGGGGGAAGCAGGCGGCCCGCTCGACCCTCTTGACGATGGCGAGGAGAAACGAACGCCCCGGGCCCCCGAGAAGAGCGGAGCGAGTGAGGGAATCCAACCCGCGCTGTCAGCTTGGGAAGCCTTCCAAGATCATGGGTTCTGAGCTGAGAAAACGCTGACCTGGGGAGACGTGAGTCGAGTGCCGCTGAGTCCCCGTGGCTCCCCGCCGATCGCCGTCCGAACGGGCACGCAACGGGCACGCGATCCATGATTTAACCGTTGTGGTCATCCCACTCTGCCTGTGTCGGCAGGCCTTCGTAGTTCAGCTTGTGAATGATTTCTTTCTTAGTCTCTGCGTTCAGGTTCTCCGGCAGCGAGTCGAAGGAAGCAGGAAGTACATCCAACAACGAGAAGACTTGCCCGCCTCCACGAACGATGAGAAGCAGCATGCAGCGCCAGTGCGGCGAGTGCTCTGGCCGGTGGTCCAGTCGGTGAACCAGTGCCGGATGAAGGTAGTGAGTCGCCGTAGGGTCGGCGTATTTAGTCAGCCACTCGACACCGTGATGGCGGTTGAGCCCACATGCAACTGCTTCCGCGTCGAGTTGAAGAAGCTGATTCGTGTCGACAGCCTTGACGGTTCGCGGAATCTTGGAGGCCATGGTTTTCGCATAGTACCTCTGGCGTGAAACTTGCTGTCAGCTTGGGAATTGCACCCATCATCGGTCCTGGACCTCGGGTTACCTGGTCAGCGGCGATCTCGGGCAGGTCGGGAGTAACCGTGGTTGACCCCTCCTCGCCCGGGGTTAATGGCACGCTAATGGCACGGCGATCATGCCGTCACCCAGGTAGTACGCTCCTGTCATGCTCACCACGCGGTGGCCTGACGACTTCGACGACTACGCCTGGAAGGTCGAGGCCAAAGGCTGGTTTGAGGGCGTCATGGTGGAGTGGAACGGGCGCCACATCCGGCCGGTGTTCTACGACCCCGTACGACTCGGCCAAGAGATCGCCGATACCTTCGCCCGAGGCGAGGCGTACTTCCGGGAGCCCAATCTGATCGTGGTCCAAGCCACTACTCGGGACCACATGCAGACCGCTGTTGAGGGTCTGTCCGATGAGAGCTGGAGCAGTTGGTAGCCGAATGAGGGCTGCGGAAGGTGAGGCGCGGTGCGTGTTGAGCAGCTGGCGGCTGTGTGGATCCATAGCGATGGACTGAACCCCGAGGAGATCACCGACCTTCTCGGAGTCCGCCACTCGTCCACCGGGCCGGGAGATGCGTGGGTGCTCGAACCGCCGGCCGCTGACGAGGCAGCATCGCTTGATGATCAGATCGCAGCTGTGATCAATCCCCTCCGCGTGGTGGCAGACAAGCTCTCAGAGCTGGCCGAGAAGGGAGCCGAAGTCGAATTGCTGCTCACCCGGAGCCTGTTGGGGCCCGGCGTGGGGATGCTGTGTTTCATGCTCGACAGCACCGTGATCAAGTTCTTAGCGGACGTGGGTGGATCAGTGTGGTTCGACGAGTACGACGAGACCACCGAGGAGAGCGCGATGCGCACGCCACCGCCCGCCTGATCACCCCGTCGCCGTCGACCCGCCCGCAGGGGAAGCGGTCAAGTGCGCTACCAAGTCCCGAAACCGGCAGTCGACCAGTGGAAACACCGTCAAGATCATTGCACGTATAGTGCATGGCAGCCTTTGAGGCAGACATCGAGGGATCGAACTGGACCTTGGGAGAGACCTTAGACACCGATCCAGCAGTAGATCATCTGATCTTCCTTCTGCGCCCGTTGAGCAAGACCTCGCAGCCCTGTAAGGACCTCCAGAAGGTATCCATCGGCCGGTGGCACGTCGGCCAACTCCTCGATCTGCTCCCAGTGCTCAACGAGCTCGTCCAACCTGCTGTCCGGGATGCCGGCGAGCGTGTCGCGCACGTCTGCGGGGAGCTCTTCGATTCCCGGCCCTTCCTTGTACGGAGAGTCCTCCGGCAGAGCCTCCCACTCCTCGATCGTCGCCGGAGCGCCCTCGGGCGGCGGATAGACGGTGATCGTCTCCACCAAGTCCAAGCTGTACGGAACGTCCCTGACGAGGGCTATGAGCTGCCCAACTTTCACGTCGGGGTCGATCCACTTGGCGTCCACCGCGTCGAACGTCGGTACGCCCGGCATGGGCTTCTCGACGGCACGGGGACTGTCGGGCTTCTCCGGCGGCGGCCTGCCTGTTCGCCGCCCGGTAGTAGTCGTAGAAGACCCCCACCTGGACCCTCGGGTCTTGATCGCTTGGCTTCTATGCTCGGGACAGATTAGGGGATCGTACGTGCGTGCGAAAGACGTCTGGCACCGTCGGCAACTGTCCTGCCTGAGCATCCCGTTGCCGTCGTCCCACCCGTCAGGGAAGCGGGCCAAGGGCCTGGGGTGAAGGTGGAGCCCCCAACTGGAGGAACGACCTTCGCCCCAGGCCCTTGGCCCGCTGGGCTTGTCCTGGGGCGATGGTGACGGGATGCTCAGGCTTCCACCTCAACCCCCAACGGTCCTGATACCCAGCAGGGCGAGCATCCCGGAGCCGGAGGCCCCGCCGGAGGTGTAGTTTGCTTCGGCAATCGAGGCCTGGAAGTCACGCTCTAGGCATGCGATCATCATGGGCATGACTTCGATCAGAAAGGGCCATGCCGCGTAGGCGCCCTTCGGCGGTTCGCACGCGAGGATTCATGTGTGTAACCCACAGACCCTCGATTCATCAGGTTCCCGGTCTCGGGCCGCGCCCCATGGCCGCGGTGATCGTACTGGAGCACACCCGGCTGGGGCCAGGTTATGTGGCGGCGGTGCTGCTGGCTTGGACGCGGGAAGTGATTCCCGGCACCTCCACCCGCCTCCTGCCCACCTGCACATGCCCCGGATGTTGGGAACACGATCCGCGCGGAGAACGGGAACAGGTGCTCATCGCGTTGCCTCGCTGGGCGCGACCGTATCTCTACAGCCTGGTGTTACCTATCGATAGAAGCTTTCTCGCCCGAACATCGCCGAATCCCCTCGCATCACCTGATTGGCCATGGTGGCGGCAGCGGCGACGCCCGAACTTCTGGTGGAACACCGACTGACCAAGGGCGTCCGTCTGGGGAGCCGGAGTACCCCGCTGGAAGCGCTACCTGCGGCGGCGCAGCATCGTCATGGCAAGCCAGATGACGGTGGGCAGGAGGAGCAGCAGCACCACGAGGCCAGTCGCGACGGCGAGCTCGGCGTTGCTCCATAGCCGGATTGCGGGATCACCGTTGTCCACCCTGTGACGCTATCGGCTACGAGCATCGGCCGGAATATCCGTGCCCAGCGCGGCCCGAGCACGGCCGCGCGCGAGAACGGCCCCCAGGCCGCACGCGCAGACTGCGGCCGAGCGCAGGGCCGCGTCAGCGGCGCGGAGCGCCGGCGCTTGATCGACGGCCAGGAGGAGATCGTCAACCAGCGGATAGCGGACGTACTCACCACATGAGATCACGAACAGCACTCCTCGAAGGGCTCCGGCTTCCCCCGGGGCCTTTCGGCGTTACAGGGCCACATCATCCCGAGCACATCCCGGATCATGGGCACCCACCTGGGGAAACGCCTCGTGATCCATCCCGTGTATATCCCGCGACCAGCGACAAACGGCCGCTCAGAGTGCGTTCCGCGAGCTGATGTCCCTTTCGTCGTTGGGGTTGGGTTAGGCCTGCTGGTCGGAGACCCGCCGTTCGGACTATGGGCGCGGCTGG
>NZ_JBFAMX010000093.1:0-27702 GCF_040659615.1 Nonomuraea sp. NPDC049784 | reverse complement strand
GCGGGCAACGCCGCCCAGGTCGTGCGCATCTGCCGGGCGCTCGACGGGCTGCCGCTGGCCATCGAGCTGGCCGCGGCGCGGCTGCGTACCCTGCCGGTTTCCGACGTGGCGGCGCGGCTCGACGACCGGTTCAGGCTGCTGACCCGCGGCAGCCGTACGGCGCTGCCCCGGCACCAGACGCTGCACGCGGTGGTCGCGTGGAGCTGGGACCTGCTCGACGAGAGCGAGCAGCGGCTGGCGAGGAGGCTCTCGGTCTTCGTTCGCGGTGCGCGGCCCGAGGCGGCCGAGCGGGTGTGCGGGCTGCCTGAGGAGGTGCTGTTCTCGCTGGCGGAGAAGTCGCTGGTGGAGTTCGTGGACGGGCGTTTCCGGATGCTGGAGACGATCAGGGCGTTCTGCGCGGAACGGCTGGCGGAGTCAGGCGAGGTCGATTCGGTCTGCGAGGCGCATGCCGGCTACTACCTCGACCTGGTCATGACGGCCGACCCGTTGCTGCGCACCGGCGAGCAGCTGGAGTGGCTGGCCCTGCTCGACGAGGAGAGCGACGACCTCAACGCCGCGGCGCGCTGGGCGACCGAGTCGGGACGGCTGGAGACGGGGCTGCGGCTGCTGGCCCACAGCGCCTGCTACTGGTGGATGCGCGGCCACCGCGTGACCAGCGGAAGCCTGGCGGCCGCGCTGCTGGCCGAGCTCGGCTCCGGTTGCCCGCCGGGCATGGAGGAGGAGTACATCATGTGTGTGCTCGTCACGGCCTGGACGGGCGGCGTCGACGAGGGGCTGCGCCCGCGGCTGGCGGAGGCGCGGCAGCTGATGCCGGTGGAGTTCCTGCCGTCGCGGGTGGAGTTCCTGATGATGCTGCTGTCGGCGTTCACCGGGCCTCCTGGCGACTTCGATGAGATCTACCCGCTGCTCATGGAGGGCATCGACCTGCTTCCGCCCTGGCAGCGGGCCCTGTCCTACGGTGGCGCGGCGTTCGTGCTGCAGACGGTCGGCCGCATCGAGGAGGCGCTGGCCCACTTCGAGCTGGCCCTGGCCGCGTTCAAGGCGATCGGGGAGCGGTGGGGCACCGTGCTGGTGCTGTCCGGGCTGTGCGCCCTGTACCAGGAGCAGCGCGATTTCACGACCGCGTACGCGCTGGCCGACGAGGCGCTGGCGGTGGCCAGGGAGCTGGACGCCAGGTCGGAGATCGCCGAGGGCCTGTGCCGGCGGGGCGACGTCCTGCTCGGCCTGGCCGACGCGGCGGGCGCGCGGGCCGACTACACGCGCGCGGCCGAGATGGCAAGCAGGAACGGCTCGATGGAGAACCTCGCGTGGGCGCACCTCGGCCTGGGTGAGGTGGCGCTGTTCCAAGGAGACCTGGACGAGGCCCGCGCCCTCCTCGCCCAGGCGCGCGACGAGGTCCCGGCCGACTGGTACAGCGCCGAGGAGACCCGCGCCCGCATCGCCGCAGGGCTGGCGAAGGTCAGCCGGCCGGTCAGCGAGCGGTAGGCGGACCGTCAGCCGCCCTCCCGACAGTGGGCGACATGAACAACAAATGGTCCTGCCTGGCCATCGCCTGCCTGGCCACCCTGCTGCTCTCGCTCGACTTCACGGTCCTGCACCTGGCCCTGCCCCGGTTGGTGACCGACCTCGGCGCGAACTCCACGCAACTGCTCTGGATCGGCGACATGTACGGCTTCGCGCTGGCCGGCCTCCTCGTCACCATGGGCAACCTCGGCGACCGCATCGGCCGCAAGCGCCTGCTGCTGATCGGCGCGGCCGCGTTCGGCGTCGCCTCGGCGGTGACCGCGTACGCGCCCAACGCCGAGCTGCTGATCGCGGCCAGGGCGCTGCTCGGCGTGGCCGGGGCGACGATCATGCCGTCCACCCTGTCGATCGTCCGGAACGTGTTCACCGAGCCGGGCGAGCGGACCGCGGCCATCGGCATCTGGAGCGGGATGAGCGCCGCCGGCTTCGCTGTCGGCCCGGTCGTCGGCGGGCTGCTGCTCGACCACTTCTGGTGGGGCTCGGTCTTCCTGATCAACGTGCCGATCATGCTGCTGGTGCTGGCCGGCGGGATCCTGGTGCTGCCCGAGTCGCGCAACCCCCATGCGGGCAGGATCGACCTGGTCAGCGTCGCGCTGTCGTTCGCCGGCGTGGTGACGGCCGTCTACGCTCTCAAGGAGGGAGCGCACAAGGGCGCGGGGCACGCCGATGTGCTGGTGGCGGGCGTGGCCGGGGTGCTGCTGCTGGGCCTGTTCGTGTGGCGGCAGGCACGGCTGGCCGAGCCGCTGATCGACGTGCGGCTCTTCACGCGCAGGGCGTTCAGCGCGTCCATCGTCACGAACCTGCTGGCGATCTTCACGATGTCGGCCATGATGCTGATGTTCGGCTGGTATCTGCAGCTCGTGCTGGGCTGGACGCCGCTCCAGGCGGGGCTCGCGCAGCTGCCCGGCGGGCTCAGCGGCGCCGTGGGCGGCATCCTGGCCGCCAGGCTCATCGGCCGCCTGGGCAGGAACGGCGTGGTCGCGCTGGGCCTGGCCATGAACGCGGGCGCGTTCCTGTACTACTCCACGCTCGGCCTTTCGCTGAACTACCTCGCGCTGCTGCCCGTCATGGTCGTCGGCGGTCTCGGGGTCGGGTTCGCGCTCACCGTCAACAACGACAACGTGCTGGCCACCGCGCCCAGGGAAAGGGCCGGGGCGGCGGCCGCGGTGTCGGAGACGGCGTTCGAGCTGGGCGGGGCGCTCGGCATCGCGATCCTGGGCACGGTGCTGAACACCGCGTACCGGGCCGGCCTGGACGGCACCGTGGTGGAGGGCGCGGCGCGGGAGTCGATCGCCGGGGCGATGCGCGCGGCCGAGGCGCTGCCCGCCGAGGAGGCGGGCAGGCTCGTCCGCGCGGCGCAGGCGGCCTTCATCGAGGGGCTGCACGTGACCTCGCTGGTCACGTCGGGACTGCTGGTCGTGGTGGCGCTGCTGGCGTTCGTCGGGCTCCGTGGCGTGCCGAAGGTCATCCCGGAGGAGGTGCTCAGCCGGGCGTGATCCTCCACGGCCTCAGAGGTGCTCGCCGAGGAAGCCGGCCGTCGCGTCCACGGCCTGGGTGACGTACGGCTCGCGGTCGTAGAGGTCGATGTGCTGCTTGGCGTCCACCCAGACGAGCTTCTTCGGCTGGTCGAGCCGCCTGAACACCTCCTCGGCCCCCTCGGGCGGGCAGAAGCGGTCGACGACCCCGTGCACGATCAGCGCCGGCTTCGGCGACAGGAAGTCCGCTCCCATCATGTTGTCCATCGTCACCAGCTCCCGGACGCTGGCCCTGGTCACCGAGTTGGACCAGTGCGGCGAGGCGCCCCGCGACGTGCCGTAGTACGCGTACGGCTCGTCGCCCGGCATGGCGGACTCCCCCTCCTCGGCGACCGCGGGCATGTACTCGACGGCGCCGCCCAGGTCCTGCCGCTCCAGGACATCCGTGAGTCCCGCCAGCGTCGACTGGTAGTCCATCCCGGCCCGCATGGAGTAGGGGTTGTTGTACGCACCCGCAATACCGGTAAATGTCCGGACGCGAGGATCAAAAGCAGCAAATTTCAGGGCATATCCGCCGCCAAGGCATACCCCCACCACCCCGATCCGGTCCTGGTCCACCTCGTCCCGCGACCGCAGGAACGACACGGCGGCCCGCAGGTCGCGCAGCTTGCCCTGGGGATCCTCGTCCCGGCGCGGAAGCCCCTCGGACTCGCCCCAGTTCCGATGGTCGAAGGCCAGCGTCACGTACCCCCGCTCGGCCAGCCGCTCCGCGTACAGGCCCGTGACCTGGGAGCGCACCCCGGTGAGCGGCCCCGTGAACACCAGCCCCGGCCGCGGCCCCACGCCGCCGGGCACCCGCAGGTCCCCGGCGAGCGTGAGGCCGTCCACGACGAACTCGACTCTCGTGGTCAGAGTCACGAGTCGAACCCCAGTCCCATCCGGTCGAGCGCGCGCAGCCACAGGTTGCGCTTGCCCTCGTGCCGGTCGGCCTGCGCGATCGACCACCGGGTGACCTGGATCACGCCGGACCGCACCGGCTCGGGCGGGAACGGGATCGGCTTCTCCTTGACCATCCGCAGCTCGGTCCGCTCGGTAGGCTCACCCGACAGCAGGTCGAGCATGACGTTCGCCCCGAACCGGGTGGCCCCCACGCCCATCCCGGTGTAGCCGGTCGCGTAGGCCAGCCGCCCGCCGTGCGCCTGCCCGTAGAAGGCGCTGAACCGGCTGCAGGTGTCGATCACGCCGCCCCACCTGTGCGTGAACCGCACGTGGTCGAGCTGCGGGAACGTTTCGTAGAAGTGCTCGGCGAGCTTGACGAACGTCTCGTCGCGCTGCTCGTACTCGGGCCTGACCAGGCCCCCGTTGTAGTAGACGGCGTCGTAGCCGCCCCACAGGATCCGGTTGTCATCGGTCAGCCGGTAGTAGTGGAACTGGTTGCCGGAGTCGCCGACGCCCTGCCGGTTGCGCCAGCCCACCTCGGCGAGCTGGGCGTCGGACAGCGGCTCGGTCATCACCGCGTAGTCGTACACGGGGACCACGAAGTGCTTGAGCCGCCGCAGCAGCGGCGGGAACACCCCGGTGCCCAGCGCCACCTGGCGCGCGCCTACCGCGCCGTGCGGCGTGCGCAGCGTGATGGTCGTGCCGTCATCACGCAGCGAGCGGACCGGGCTGCGCTCATAGACCCGCACGCCGAGGCTCAGGCACGCGTCCCGCAGCCCCCACGCCAGCCGCGCAGGGTCGAGCATGGCGCACCCGCTGCGGTCCCAGAGCCCGCCCAGGTAGGTGGGCGAGTTGACCTCGGCCCGCACCTGCTCCTGATCGAGTGGCAGGTAGTCGAACCCGTGCTCCGAGATCAGGTCCAGGTGCTCGTGGAGGTCGTCGAGCTGCCACTGCTCGGTGGCCACGTACAGCTCCCCGGTGCGCTCGAACGAGCAGTCGACGCCGTAGCGCTCCAGCGTGCGCTCGATCTCGTCGAGGTTGGCCACCCCCATGCGCTCGAGGCGGTCGATCTCGTCCGGCCACCGCTCCAGGCCGTTGGCCAGGCCGTGGGTGAGGGTCGCCAGGCAGAACCCGCCGTTGCGGCCGGTGGCCGCCCATCCGATCCTGCGCCCTTCGAGCAGGACGACGTCCAGCGAGGGGTCTCGTTCCTTGGCCATCAGGGCTGTCCACAGCCCCGAGAAGCCTCCGCCGACGACGACCAGGTCGGCACTCGTGTTCTCGTCGAGCCGCGGTCGCGGCTCGGGTCTGGCCGGGCTGTCCAGCCAGTACGGCTTGCGCTCCGCATCAGCAAGCGCCTTCAGCGGATCCACAAATCCCACTTCCCTACGAAGTTCGTGGAGGTTTATTTATGTACGGCGCCGTGCCGCCACCGCGTTTCCGATCGCGATCAACACCCCGATGCCGAAGATCAGCGTACCCATGACGTTGACCTGCGGTGGGATACCTGTCTTAACCGCACCCACGATCCACAGGGGGAAGGTGACGGTCGAGCCGTTGACGAAGCTGGTGACCACGTAGTCGTCGATGGACAGTGCGAACGACAACATCGCGCCGGCCATCACGCCCGGCATGATCGACGGGAGCGTCACCTGCCTGAACGTCCCCCACGCCGTCGCCCCCAGATCCCTGGCCGCCTCCTCCAGCGACGGGTCGAGCGTGACGATCCGCGCGCGCACCGTCACCACCACGAAGGACACCGAGAACAGCACGTGGGAGACGATGATCGTGTTCGCGTCGCGCGGCACGTTCCCCGAGACGAACAGCGACAGCAGTGACGCGCCCATGACCAGTTCAGGCGTGGAGATGGCAGCGAAGACCAGGAAGTTGGTGAGCCCCTTGCCGCGGAAGCGGTGCCGCCCGAGCGCCAGCCCCAGCATGGTGCCGATCACGACCGTGATGACGGTGCTGACCGCGGCGATCACCAGCGAGTTGCGCAGCGCCACGGTCAGGTCGGAGATGTCGAACAGCTCGGTGTACCAGCGGAGCGTGAAGCCCTGCCAGGAGGTGTTCGACTTGCTCTTCTTGTCGTTGAAGCCGAAGAGGATCATCACGGCGATCGGCGACGACAACCAGACGATGATGATCCAGGTGTAGATGTGCAGCAGGCGGTCGCCGAGCCTGATCCCCCTCATCGGGCCGCCGCCTCGAGCACGTTCTCGGTCCCGAGCGCCCTGGCGTAGACGAAGATCCCCACGAGCAGCACCGCCATCAGCGTGAACGACAGCGCCGAGGCGGTCGGGTAGTTCAGGTTCGTCAGGTACTCGGTCTGGATGATGTTGCCGATCATCGTGTTGGACGTGCCGCCGAGGATCTGCGCGTTGATCGGGTCGGCCGTGGCGGGCACGAACGTCATCAGCACCCCGGCGAACACCCCCGGCAGCGACAGCGGCAGCACCACCCGCCGGAAGGCCGCCGTCCGCGTCGCGTACAGGTCCTGAGCCGCCTCGATCACCCGTGGGTCCACCCGCTCCAGCGACACGTAGATCGGCAGGATCATGAACGGCAGGAAGTTGTAGGTCAGCCCGCCCACCACGGCGACCGTCGTGGCCAGCACGTGGAAGTCCTCGGGCAGCAGCCCCCAGCCCTTCAGCGTGCCGAACAGGATGCCGTTGTCCGACAGCAGGAAGTTCCACGAGATCGTCCGCAGCACGAACGACACGAAGAACGGCAGCAGCAGCAGGAACAGGTACACGGACTTGCGCGCGCCGCCCTTGAACGCGATCCAGTACGCCACCGGATAGCCGATCACCAGCATGGCCACCGTGGCGAGCCCGCCGTAGGCCAGCGAGCGCACCAGCTGGGTGCTGTACCTGCCGAGCGCGTCGCTGTAGTTGGAGAAGCTGAACGTCATCGCGAAGCCGTCGATGGCGTTGCCGGTCTGCAGGGAGACCGACGCCATCGCGGCCATGGGCACGACCAGGAAGATCGCCAGCCACATCCAGCTCGGCAGCGCCAGCAGGTAGGGGGTGAGCCGCCTCATCTGCTAGGCCTGGGTGATGGACTGGAAGATCGGGTTGAAGACCTGCTCCTGCTGGGTGGTCAGCGGGGTGTAGCTGTGCAGCTTGGCGTAGTCGGCTTCGGTCGGGAACATGAGCGGGCTGTTCACCATGTCCTCGAGGGACTTCTTGTCCTTGCCCTTGGCCGTCTTGGCCTTCTCCCTCAGCAGGTCCTGTACGGCCGGGACCGGCGTGACGTACTGGATGAACTCGTCCAGCTCGGCGGCCACGGGCGGCTGGTAGAGGTAGTCCATGAGCATGAGCGCGTCCACCGGGTTGGCCGCGCCCTTGGGGATGAGCATGTTGTCGGTCCAGATCGTGCCGCCCTCCTCGGGCACCACGAACTTGACGGGCTCGCCGGCGAGCTGGCGCTGGAAGACGTCGCCCGACCAGGCCATGCTCAGCCAGACGTCGCCCTTGGACACGGCGTCAATGTAGCTCTGGTCGTAATATTTCCGGACAATTCCGGCGTCGCGCTGCGCCTTGAGCTTCTCCCCGGCCTTCTTCCAGTCGGCCTCGGTCGACTTCTCGGGGTCGATCCCCAGCGCGAACATGCCGAAGTTCCCGATCTCCTGGGCGTCGGCCATCATGCCGACCCGGCCCTTGTACTTGGGATCGAAGAGCGACTCGATGCTGGTGATGTCCTCGTTGACGTACTTGGTGTTGTACGCGATCCCGGTCACACCCGACGTGTACGGCACCGTGTACTTGTTGCCGGGATCGTAGGCCCGCTCCTTGTACTTCTGACCGGCGTTGGCCTCGAAGTTCGGCAGCTGGGAGTGGTCGAGCGGCGTCGCGTAGCCCAGGTCGATCATGTGCTGGAGCTGCACGCCGTTGGTCATGACGACGATGTCGTAGCCCAGGGGCTGCCCGGCACGCAGCACCGGGTCGGCCTTGCCGAAGAACTCGGCGTTCTCCTGGATGACCTCTTTGTACTCGTACGAGATGCCGGTGGCCTGCTTGAACTTCTCCAGCGGGGCCTTGTCCTCCGGCATGTACTCAGGCCAGTTGGCGAAGACGACCTTGCCGTGCTTGGTCTGCTTGGCCCAGAAGTCCTTGACCGCGTCGGCCTTCGGGGGCGCGGCCTTCTGTCCTTGAACGCCGCAGGCGGCCAGAGCGAGCCCTGCGGCGGAGTACCCGGCGATCCTGAAGATGTCGCGACGGGAGCGGGGCATGGGGTGGTTCATGAGGTGCTATCAACTTCCAATCACATACGAGTGCTGCGCCTGCCACGACAGCCACACGGAGTCGCCCCGCTCCGCCGTGGCCGTGGCGTCATTCGCGTTCTGCTGAAAAACCGTGATCTCGGCCCCGTCAGCGAGTCTCACGGCGTAACTGTTGTACGTCCCCAGGTAGACCACCTCGGCGACGGTCCCGCGCACGGCGCTCAGCCCTTGAGCGGGCTCGTCCGTGCCGATGGTGATCTTCTCGGGCCGCACGGTCACCGTCACGTCGCCGTCGTGCCCGGGCACCAGCACCCGGCCGCCGCCGATCTTCAGCACGCCGCCGTTCGCCGCGCCGGCGAGCAGGTTGGAGGTGCCGATGAAGCCCGCCACGAACGCGGTCGCGGGCCGCTCGTAGATCTCACGCGGCCCGGCCAGCTGCTCGACCAGGCCGTCGTTCATGACCGCGATGCGGTCGCTCATGGTCAGCGCCTCGTTCTGGTCGTGCGTCACGTACACGAACGTGATGCCGACCTCGCGCTGGATGCGCTTGAGCTCGATCTGCATCGCCTGGCGCAGCTTGAGGTCGAGCGCGCCGAGCGGCTCGTCGAGCAGGAGCGCCCGCGGCCGGTTGACCAGTGCGCGGGCCAGCGCCACGCGCTGCTGCTGGCCGCCGGACATCTCGCGCGGCCTGCGCTTCTCCCTGCCGGTGAGGTCGACGATCTCCAGCATCTCGCCGACCCGCCGCTTGATCTCCTCCTGCGGCGTCTTGCGCTGCTTCAGCCCGAACGCCACGTTGTCCCAGACGCTCATGTGCGGGAAGAGCGCGTAGGACTGGAAGACCATGTTGATGTCGCGCTTGTTGGGTGGGACGTTCGTGACGTCCTTGCCGTGCAGCCTCACCAGGCCCTTCGAGGGCGGCTCGAACCCGGCGACCATTCTCATGGTCGTGGTCTTGCCGCACCCGGACGGGCCGAGGAGGGAGAAGAACTCCCCCTCGGCGATGCCCAGCGTGACGCCCTTGACCGCCTGGACGACCTCGCCATGCGAAAGGTATTCCTTGACGACGTCCTCAAGCTCTATCGCATTCAGCTCAGTCATCCCAGGTACTGTTCCTATTCGCCGATGTAGTGCATGACGTGCTTGACCCGGGTGTAGTCGTGCAGGCCGAACACCGACAGGTCCTTGCCGTACCCGGAGTGCTTGAAGCCGCCGTGCGGCATCTCCGAGACGAACGGGATGTGCGTGTTGACCCAGACCACGCCGAAGTCGAGGCGGTTGGACATCCGCATGGCACGGCCGTGGTCGGAGGTCCAGACCGAGCCGCTCAGGCCGTACCTCACGTCGTTGGCCTTGGCCAGCGCGTCGGCCTCATCGGCGAACGTCTGGACGGTGATCACGGGGCCGAAGACCTCGTTCTGCACCATCTCGTCGTCCTGCTTGAGACCGTCGACGATCGTCGGCGCGAAGAAGTAGCCCTTCTCGCCGACCCTGGTGCCGCCGGTGAGGACCTTGGCGTGCGCCGGGGCCCGGTCGATGAAGCCCTGGACCCTCGCGAGCTGGTTCTCGTTGTTGAGCGGCCCGTAGAGGGCGTCCTCGTTGTCCAGGTCGCCGGTCACGGTGCCGGCGGCGGCCTCGGTCAGCGCGGCCACGAACTCGTCGTGCACGCTCTCCTGCACCAGCACCCGGCAGGCGGCGGTGCAGTCCTGGCCGGCGTTGTAGAGGCCGGCGACGGCGATGTCCGCGGCGGCCTTGCGCAGGTCCTTGACGTCCTCGAACACCACGACCGGGGCCTTGCCGCCGAGCTCGAGGTGCACGCGCTTGAGGTCGTCAGCGGCGCTCTTGGCGACCGACATGCCCGCCCCGACCGAGCCGGTGATGGCGACCATGGAGGCCGTCGGGTGGCCGACGACGAGCGCGCCGGTCTCGCGGTCGCCGGTGACGACGTTGAAGACGCCGGCGGGCAGCACCTCGCCGAGGATCTCGGCCAGCTTGAGCGTGGAGGCCGGGGTGGTGTCGGACGGCTTGAGCACGACCGTGTTGCCGGCTGCCAGGGCCGGGGCGATCTTCCAGACCGCCATCATCATCGGGTAGTTCCACGGCGTGACCTGCCCGATCACGCCGATCGGCTCGTGCCTGATGACGCTGGTGTGCTCGGCGAGGAACTCACCGGCCGTGGGGCCCTCCAGCGTGCGCGCCGCGCCGGCGAAGAACCGGAAGTGGTCGCCGGCGACCGGGGTCTCGTCCTCGGCCATGCGGGCCCGCGGCTTGCCGGTGTTGAGGCACTCCGCCTCGTTGATCTCGTCAGCTCGTGCGTCGATCGCGTCGGCGACCTTGAGCAGCAGGTTGGCCCGCTCACCCGGGGTGGTCCTGCCCCACGACTCGAAGGCGGCGGCCGCGGCGGCGAAGGCGGCGTCGACGTCCTCGGCACCCGAGATGGGGGCCTGCAGGTATGCCTCACCCGTGCACGGGTCGATGATGTCGGAGAATCGGCCGCTCTTCGCGTCCACGAACTCACCGTTGATGAAGTTCTGGAGACGGGTGGTCAAGGTGCCTCCTCGTGGCTGAGATGCCGCGACTCTTACAGAGCCGGTTGCATCTGAACAAGGGATTTCGTGGTGAAGATACCAAATTGCTACGAATTCGCTTGACACGCCGCCAGGAACTGACAACATGTCGCACCGGGACGGCAACTCGACGGGAACGCGCCCGTAACGCCTGACCGCTAGGAGGATTGCTGTCGATGACGACGCCGCCGCGCGTACGCCGCACCAACCCCAATGCCGGGACCGTGGTGCTCGACGACCTGTCCAAGCAGATCATCGAACAGCTCCAGGCCGACGGGCGCATGCCGTACGCGGCGATCGGTAAAGCGGTGGGCCTGTCTGAGGCCGCCGTGCGCCAGCGCGTCCAGCGGCTGCAGGACGCCGGCGTGATGCAGATCGTCGCTGTCACCGACCCTCTGACGCTCGGGTTCCCGCGGCAGGCGATGATCGGCATCAACTGCGAGGGCGACCTGGAGGCGGTGGCCGACGAGCTGGCGGCCATCGACGAGATCGACTACGTGGTGCTCACGGCGGGCTCCTTCGATGTGATCGTCGAGGTGGTCTGCGAGGGCGACGGGCACCTATTGGAAATTCTCAGCAAAATTCGCGCCATCCCCGCCGTGCGGGCCACGGAATCGTTCGTGTACCTGAAGCTGCGCAAGCAGACCTACTCCTGGGGCACCCGCTAACCGACCCTCGCGACCGCGCGCACAGGTGCGCCGTCCGCTCCCGGGAGCGGGATCGGGAACAGGGACACCTCGATCGGCCTGCCCCGCGCCTGGGCGTCCAGGAGCCGGTCGAGGCCGGTCAGGTTCTCGGCGATGACGGCGTGCGCGCCGCACAACACCCGGTGTGCCGGGAAGTCCTCAGCCGGCGTGGGGTCCACGCTCAGCGCGTCGATCCCGACCGTCCGCACTCCGCGCTCGACGAGCAACGCCGCGGCCTCCTCGGTCAGGTACGGGTGCGCCTGATAGGCATCCGTTTCCCAGTACGCCGACCATCCGGTGGCGAGGAGCACGATTGGAGCGGTGACGTCCTGGAAGGGCGCCGCCCCGATCGGCGAGCGCGGCGCCAGACCCCGGACGTCCACCAAGACGGCAGGCCCACAGAAGCGGGACAGCGGCAGCTCGTCCAGCGTTGGCAGCGAGTCGTCGATGTGGAACGGCGCGTCCACGTGGGTGCCCGACTGGGAGCCGAGGTGCAGCCCCAGCACGTTGACGCCGTCCCGCGCCACGGTGAGCGCCGGGCCGACCGAGACCTCGGGATCGCCCGGATACACCGGCATCCCGGTCTCGATCGGCACCGACAGGTCGACGAGCTCCATCACGTGACCGGCTCGGCCGCCGCGTCCACGATGGGCAGCACCGGGGTGTCGGCGGCGCGGGCCAGTCGCGGCCCCTCGGGTCCGTAGACCTCGCGCGGCTCCGGGAAGGCGGCCAGCAGCGCCAGGTAGAGCAGCCCGGCCACGGCCAGCCCGACCGGCAGCGAGATGTCCACGCCGCCGGCGAGGTCTCCGAGCGGCCCGACGAACTGCCCCGGCAGGTTGACGAACATCAGCGCCAGTCCCCCCGACACCAGCCAGGCGCTCAGTCCACGCCAGTTCCAGCCGTGCGTGAACCAGTAGCGCCCGCCGCGCTGGCGCCGGTTGAAGACCTGCAGGGCCTCCGGGTCGTACCAGCCGCGCCGGGTCACGTAACCCAGCATCATGATCACCATCCACGGCGCCGTGCACGTGATGATCAGCGTGGCGAACGTGGAGATGCTCTGCGTGAGGTTCGCGGCGAAGCGGCCGATGAAGATGAACACGATCGACAACGTGCCGATGAAGACCGTGGCCTGCACGCGGGAGAAGCGGGTGAAGACGCTGGAGAAGTCGAGCCCGGTGCCGTAGAGCGAGGTCGTGCCCGTGGACATGCCGCCGATGAGCGCGATCAGGCAGACGGGCACGAAGTACCAGCCCGGCGAGATCGCCAGCAGCCCGCCGACGTAGTTGGGCGCGGCCGGGTCGACGTATTCGGCGGCCTTGGCCGCGATGATCGACGCGGTGGCCAGGCCGAAGCAGAACGGCAGGATGGTGGCGATCTGCGACAGGAACGCGGCGGCCATCACGCGCGAGCGCGGCGTGCTCGCCGGGATGTAGCGGGACCAGTCCCCGAGGAACGCTCCGAACGATACCGGGTTCGACAACACGATCAGTGCCGCGCCGATGAACGACGGCCAGAACAGCGGGTCACCCGCCTGCAGCGTGCCCGGGTAAGAGGGGTCGAAGTCGCCGGCGAAGGCGAACACCCCCAGCACGAACAGCAGCGACGCCGCCGCCACCGCGATCTTGTTGACGAACAGCATGAACCGGAAGCCGTAGACGCACACGACCAGCACGAGCACCGCGAAGATCCCGTACGCGACGCCGTAGGACAGGTTGGTGTCCGGCAACCCCACCAACCGGTGCGCGCCGCCGACCAACGCGTCCCCCGACGACCACACCGAGATCGAGAAGAACGCGATCGCGGTGAGCAGCGACAGGAACGAACCCACGACCCGGCCGTGCACGCCCAGGTGGGCCGACGACGAGACGGCGTTGTTGGTGCCGTTGAGCGGTCCGAACAACGACAGCGGCGCCAGGATCAGTGCCCCGACCACCAGCCCGAGCACGGTGGCGGCCAGCCCCTGCCAGAACGACAGGCCGAACAGGATGGGGAAGGCGCCGAGCACGCAGGTGGCGAAGGTGTTCGCACCTCCGAACGCCACCCTGAACAAGTCGGCCGGACGCGCGGTGCGGTCGGAGTCGGGGATGCGCTCGACCCCGTAAGTCTCAATCTCGGTGATGCCGCTCATGTCTGCTTCTCCTGCATCGCTAGCAAACTGACCAGGTCGTACGCCACGTGGGAGGCGGCGATCGAGGTGATCTCCGCGTGGTCGTAGGCCGGGGCCACCTCGACCACGTCGGCCCCGATCAGGTTGCAACCGGCCAGGCCGCGCAGGATCTCCAGCAGCTCCCGGCTGGTGAGCCCGCCCGCTTCCGGCGTCCCGGTGCCGGGCGCGTGCGCGGGATCGAGCACGTCGATGTCGACGGACACGTAGAGCGGCCGGTCGCCGATGCGCTGACGCAGCACGTCGATCACCTCGTCGAGGCCGCGCCGCAGGACATCCGCCGCGGTCAGGATGCCGAATCCGAGCCGCCGGTCGTCCTCGAGATCCTTCTTGCCGTACAGCGGTCCCCGGATCCCGACGTGGCTGACGGCCTCGGTGTCGAGCAGCCCCTCCTCGACCGCCCGCCGGAACGGGGTGCCGTGCGTGTACTCGGCGCCGAAGTACGTGTCCCAGGTGTCGAGGTGCGCGTCGAAGTGCAG
The DNA here is from genome assembly GCF_040659615.1 of Nonomuraea sp. NPDC049784. Taxonomy (NCBI): domain Bacteria; kingdom Bacillati; phylum Actinomycetota; class Actinomycetes; order Streptosporangiales; family Streptosporangiaceae; genus Nonomuraea; species Nonomuraea sp. NPDC049784. The sequence continues at coordinate 13,649 of NZ_JBFAMX010000093.1, read as the reverse complement.
CAGCGCCACGGGACCATGCTTCCTGGCCACGGACCTCAGCAGCGGCAGCGCGATGGTGTGGTCGCCCCCGATCGCGACGAGCTTGGCGTCGATCGAGTCCGCCGCGCCCTCGATGCTCTCGATGGCCGCGCCGATGTCGAACGGGTTCGCCGCGATGTCGCCGGCGTCCACCACCTGCGCCCGCTCGAACGGGGAGACGTCCAGCCCCGGATGGTACGGCCGCAGCAGCCGGGAGGCCTCCCTGACAGCCGCCGGGCCGAACCTGGCGCCCGGCCGATAGGACACCCCGGTGTCGAACGGCACGCCCACGACGGCGACGTCGGCCCGCTCCACCTGGTCGAGGCGGGGCAGGCGGGCGAAGGTGGCGAGCCCGGCGAAGCGCGGGACCTGGCTGGAGTCGACAGGGCCTTGGTTCATGCGGCCCAGTGTTCGTCATGCGTCCGACCTGCGGCAATTGTAGGTTCCACGAAGTATTACGGTATGTGTTGTGGCCGACCACAAGCTCACCGTCGAAGACCTCCTCCGCTCCCCCGCCCTCCAGCTCCGCCTGCTGGCGGGCGAGGCCGGGCTGTCGCGTTCGGTGTCGTGGGCGCATGTGAGCGAGCTCGACGACCCGACGCCGTGGCTGCTCGGGGCCGAGCTCATCATGACGACGGGCCTCGGCGTCCCGCGTACGGCCGCCCGCCAGCGCGGCTACCTCGAACGCCTGGACGACGCCGGGGTCTCCGCCCTCGCGCTCTCGGCCCAGCTCCACGTGCCACCGCTGCACCCGGCGTTCTTCGAGGCCGCGGAGTCGCGTGGCATGCCGGTGCTGGAGGTGCCCCTGGCGGTGCCGTTCATCGCGATCGCACAGGAGGTGGCGGCGGCTCTCCAGGAGGACGCGAGCCACCGCCTCGGCGCCCAGCTCCAGGTGTTCGGCGCGCTGCGCTGGCTCGCCTCGGAGGGCCTGGACAACGCGACCCTGTTCAAGCGCCTGGAGCGCCTGTCCGGATACGACGTCTACATGTGCACGCCTCAGGGCCGCGCCCTGCTGCCCGGCGTGCCCGTGCCCACGCTCGACGTCCTGCCCACGGAGCCGGACGCGCCTCCGACGATCCCCGGCGGCTTCGTCCTGCCGGTGTCCGCGCCCGGAGGCCCGGCGGGCTTCCTGGCCGCCTTCGAACGGGAGGGCGCGCGCCCGGCGGGCCTGGCTGTGGTCCAGCACATCGCGACGGTGGCCGCGCTCCAGGTGGCGATGGCCAGGCACGAGCACGAGACCCTGCGCAGGGAAGGCGCCGAGACGCTGGCCGAGCTCCTACAGGACGTGCTCGACCCCCCGGCCGCCCGCCGCCGGCTCGCCAGGCTGGGCCTCCCGCTGGAGGAGGACTCCGTCCTGCTGGTGGTCCGGAGCGCTCCCGACGAGGCCCTGCGCCGGGCCCTGGACGACCTCCCCCACCTCATGCTGCGCAGAGGAGACGACCATTACCTCCTGGGTCCACCGGAACTCGGCTCCGCCATAACTGCGATACCGGGCGTGCGCGCGGGCATGAGCCGCCCGTTCCCGCCCGGCGAGTCGATGCGGCTGGTCCAGCGCGAGGCGCTCTGGGCGGTCGCGCACGCGGCGGAGTCGGGCAAGCCGCTGGCGCACTACGGCGATGACACGACGGGACGCTGGCTGCCCGACGACCCGGCCACGCTGGCGGCCCTGGTGGACCACGTGCTGGGCGAGGTGCTGGCCTACGACAGGGCTCACGACTCGCGCCTGCTGGCGTCCGTACGCGTGTGGATGGAGCGCAACCGCCACACGGACGACGCGGCGGCGGCGCTCCACATCCACCCCAACACCCTGGCCTACCGGCTGCGGCGCTTCGCCGCCCTCACGGGACGCGACCTGTCATCGAGCTCGGCGTTCGCGGAGGTCTGGCTGGCCATCCGCGCCGCCCGCCAGCTCGGGCTTCTGGGGTTTGGGCCGTGACGGGCCAGTTGGCCCGTACGTCCAGACTTGGCCGGGGCCGAAGAGCTCTTCCGCCGACTCGACGTGGAACGCCTCCACGAGCCAGGTGTCCAGGATGATCGGGTCCTGGCAGCCGAGAATTCGCTCGCGGATGTCGTTGGACACAGGCAAGCCGCTGGTCTCAAGAATGTGGAGCACCGTGCCGGCCTTCTCCCGCAGCTTTTGCATGTAGAGGCGCTGGTACTCGTATTTCTCTTGGGCCATGAGGCTCATCCAGTACTCGCGTGGCGAGATCTCCGTGGTCGGCGGTTCAGACAAAGAGTCCGTCCGCAGACTCGACGGTGAACGCCCGCTGGAACCAGGCTTCGAGAGTGGCCGTGTCCTCACAGCTCGCGATCCGCTCACGGACCTTCTCGGACACCGCGATGCCACGCATCTCCAGCAGCTTCAGCAGAAGGAAGCTTGGCTTCGCCTTCCGCCCTGCCTTCCGCCCTGCCCTCAGCCAGCAGGCTCTCGGCGTACTCGCCCTGGTAGGGATGGGTCTGCATAGCCATGAGTCTCCCCCATTCTTCCTGTGCCACGCCAGTCAGCGACACGTTTATGTAGTGCCCGTACTGTCCGGCAAGCTGTCTCCGTGATGACGCCGAGCTTCTCCTTCCCCTTGACGTAGAGCAGCGCGCCGTCGGCTCGGCATACAGCCGGCTTAGCGTCCGACAAGTCGGGCGAGGCGAGCCGAGCCTCGCTCGATTCCGGTATCGGCAGGTCGAACAGCGCCCGCAGCATCTGCGCGGTATGTCCGAAATCGAGGGCGGTGACTTTGGTGATCCCCTCGTGTTGCGACGTGACCATGCCGCAACATTACAACTGGCGTTCGATCCATTACTCAGAGTTGACGAATTTGGATGGTCGCGATTTCCCACGGCTCCATGGGAAGCCGCACCTCACCATCGCTGACCTGCACGGACTCACCGGGACGGCCGCGCAGATCCGCGCGCCGCGCTTGCCCGAAGGCGCCGGAAATGACGGCTTCCGTGGCGTCGGGGGTCTGCGCCACCACCCGCAGCTCCTGCCAGTCGTCGCGCATCCTGAGCGAGGTCATCACCACCCCGTCGCCCGTCACCGACAGCCCGGACGCGGGAGAAGGCAGCGGGAGCGCCCGGTCGCCCTGGCCTGGGACCACGAGGAGGTCGTGGCGGAAGGTCTCCGCCTGGGGCACGGCCTCCTGCCAGGAGTCCTGGTACGGCATCAGCGCCAGGCTCACCGAGCGCAGCCCGCGTGACTGGGCGGCCGGGGTCGGGAGCTGGGGACCGGCAGGTTCGGGGCGGAGGGCGTTGCGGTTGCGGGAGAGGTAGCCGACCGAGCGCAGCAGGGTGAGGGCCAGTTCGCCGTCCACCAGTTCGTACTCCGTCACGTGCTCGAGCAGCGCAGCCACGCCCCCTGCGGCCACCCACGACGAGGCGGGGAAGGTGGGCAGCGGGGTCTCGCCGCAGCCGCCCTCCGAGGTCAGCCCGCGGGTGACGACCGCGAACTGGCCCTCGGCGTGCGACTGCGACGCCGGAGCGGGCAGCGGCACGTGCAGGCGTACGCGATGGTCCTCGCACCGGTTGTCGAACTCGACGTGCAGGCGCACATAAGGCTCGCCGGCCCGCAGCTCGACGCGGGTGGTGACGACGATCTCCTCGGTACGGAGACTCCGGGAGGGGGCGGGGAGCTCGGGAGCGCCGTCGACGCCGTCGCCGGACTCCGGCCACCGGTACGTGCGCCGTACGTCCACCTGGGCCACCACCGGACCCGAGCTGATCAGCTCCGTCTCCACGGACATCGGCTGGGAGACGATCAGGTCCGTGAGCGGGGGCGCGTGGTTGTAGGTGTCGCCGACGTCGCCGCCGTCCACGATGCGGCCCGCGCCCGTGACCGTGGTGCCGTCCCGGCTCAGCAGCGTCAATGTGCCGTCGTCGGCGATCGTGACCCGCAGCAGGCCGTTGTCCAGCACCTGCTCGTCCCCGCGCACCGGCAGGGTCGCCGAGTCGGAGCCGAGCCAGCAGGACGGGTCGTGCTCCATGGGCCGGCGGTCGGGTGCGGGCCTTCCGTACACCTGATCGTGCGGAGCGGGCCGCAGGCTCGTGTGGCCCAGCGGCGGGACTTCGACCAGGGCCGCGACCTTGCGCCTCGGCTCGGCGAGGATGCGGACGCGGGTCACCGCGTCCAGCGCTCCGCGCAGGTCCTCCGCGTCGAAGGCCAGCGACGTCTCCCGCGCCACCGTGAACGTCAGCGTCTCGCCCTCGATCGACCAGCCCGTGATCTGCTGTCCGTAGAGCTCGGTGCCGTGGATGAAGGTCAGCGCGAGTGCCGGGTCCATCTCCTCGTCGAGCAGCAGCGTCCCCGCGTACTCCAGCGTCTGCGACGGCACGGGCGCACCGGAGGCGTCCACGAGCGGGTCCGTCCCGGCCAGGTCCACGATGACCACGCCGCTGCGCACCCGGGGCGTCGGGTTGACGACGAGCGCCCCGTCGGAGGGCACCGACTCGGCCAGGCGGGCGGTCACCATGTCGCGCACGGCCTGCCCGAGGTGCTCGGCCTCCGCGATGCGCGCGGCCACCTGCTGGGCGGTGTCGTCCACGCCGCAGCCGGTCACCGAGTCGTGCCCGCTGGCGTCCACCAGCCGCCACCACGCCATGTCGAGGAAGCGGCCGGGCCACTCCCCGCCCCAGAGGGTGGCGAGGGGCTCGGCGTAGCGCTCGACCATGCGCTCGGCGCGGCCCATGGCCTGCTTGACGTGGGCGCGGACCGAGATGACGCCGGGCAGGATGTTGGCCCTGGCGTGGGAGCGCAGCTCGCCGGCCACGCGCGGCAGCCCGTCCACATCGCCGGGATACTCACCGATGTATCCGGACAAGGTGTCCATCCGGGCGCCGATCGCGGCCACCATCTGCGGGAGCCCGCGTACGGGCGCCGAGTGGTCGGTGCCGTACATGGCCAGCAGCGGCCCCTTGGGCCCGTGCCACTCCCGCATGGTCGTCACGAACGCGTCCGCCCGCTCGGCCAGGCCGGACGGGTCCGAGAACAGGTGCGCGCCGTTGCCGTACCCGCCCGCGGGCAGGTACTGGGTGCGCAGCGCCGTCCCGTCGGGCGCGACCCAGGCGAAGGCGTCGGTGGTGACCGAGGACGGCACCCCGCGATAGACGCAGGCGTGCAGCAGGCCGGCCTTGCGCAGGATCTGCGGCATCTGCGCCGTATGCCCGAACATGTCGGGCAGGTACCCGACCGGCATCGCCCCGCCGAGCTTGTCCGCCCGGGCCATGCCCAGCTCGAGGTTGCGCACGATGTTCTCGCCCGAGCACAGGAACTCGTCGAGCAGGATCTGCCACGGGCCCACCGCCAGCCGCCCCGACTCGACGAGCGCGGCGATGCGGTCGCGGTTCTCCGGCCGCACCTCCAGGTAGTCATCCACGCAGGCCAGCTGCCCGTCGAGGGTGAAGTGGTAGGCGGGCTCGCGCTCCATCTGATCGAGCACCTCGTCGAGCAGTGCCACCAGCCGCAGCCGGAAGCGCTGGAACGGCTCGTACCACTCCCTGTCCCAGTGCGTGTGCGGGACGACGACGATCTCAGCGCTCACGCTGCTTCCCCTCCAATGGGCAGATCATGCTGTACGGCGTAGCGGGCGGCGATCCGCTGGGCCGTCACGATGTCCTCCAGCCCGCCGCTCGCGTCGGTGAGCGGCGGCTTGCCATCGTTCACGAAAGCATGGAAGGCGGCCAGTTGTACTTCGAATGCCTCGGTGACGTCGCGGTACTCCGTACGGCTCTCGGCGCCGGACACCACGGTGAGGGTCGTGGGGGCGTTCATCAGGTAGGGCGAGGGGAAGACCAGCTCCAGCGAGCCCTTGTCGTGGTGGATGGCCACGGTCTCGCGGTAGGCAGGGTAGTCCTCCAGGTAGTGCCAGCGGATCGCGAACCGCCCCCGGACCGGCAGGGGACCGCTGATCTCGATGGACCCGGGCGCGGGCCCCCACGTCTCAACGTACGAAATTTCCGCAGGAGAGCCGGTAAAGCGCCTCAAGAGCGACAAATCATGGCATATCGAGCCGAGCGCCACCCCGTACAACCCCCGCACCGACTCCGGCGCCGACTCCCCCAGCGCCTGCGAGACCAGCCCGCGCTCGGCGGCACGCAGCGAGCCGAGCAGTCCGGGATCCACGTCCCGCGCCTGCGTCAGGTTGGCGAAGGCCAGCTGCGACTCCCCGCTGGGATGCAGCACGGTCACCTCGACCGACCTGATCACCTCGGGCCCGCCCAGCTCGGCCAGCAGCTCCTCGGCCCTGCGCACGGCCGGGTCGTACTGCTTCATGTAGCCCACCATCAGCCGCCCCTCGGGCAGCGCCGCCACCTCGGCCCTGGTCAGCGCGAGCGGCTTCTCGCACAGCACGGCGTACCCGGCGGCCAGCGCCCGGCCCACCGTCTCCCCGTGCGAGCCGGACGCGAGGACGAGCACGGCGTCGAAGCCCCCGGCGGAGAGCATCTCCTCCACCGTGGTGTAACGTCCGGCCGCGCCCAGCCGGTCGCCGACGGCGTCGGCCAGCGTCCGCGACAGGTCGCAGACCGCGGCCACCTCGAACAGGTCTCGCCGCCTCGACAGCAGCGGCACGTACACCGCCTGCGTGACAGCGCCGCATCCCACCAGCGCGATTCTCAAATTCCCAAGTCCTTCAGCTTCTGGCGGTTGGCCGCCTGGTCGGCGATGTTCTGGGCGACGGTGCGGCGTCCGGGCAGGGTGTCCTGCTCGATGACGATCCACCCCGCGTAGTCGATCTCGTCAAGGGTGCGCAGGACGGCAGGCAGGTCCAGCTCGCCCTCGCCCAGCGGGGCGAACCCGCCGCGTCCCATGAGCTCGCGCAGGTCGGCGCCGTCGGCCAGGGCCTGGGCGAGGATCTTCGTGTCGCCGTCCTTGATGTGCACGTGCCCGACCCGGCTCGCCCAGTCGCGCAGCGCCGTCACCGGGTCGCCCCCGGCCAGCAGCAGATGGCCGGTGTCGAGGCAGAGCTGCACATCGGTCAGCTCCAGCAGCCGCTCCACGTCGCCGGGGGTCTCGACGTAGGTGCCGAGGTGGTGGTGGAACGCGGGCTCCAACCCGCGCTCGCGGCATCGATCGGTCGCCTCCTGCACGCGGGCGGCGTACGCCGCCCACTCCGACGACGGCAATCCTGGAACGCTCCCGCCGGGGCGCGCGAACCGCTCCGGCGACCCCGAGCAGGCCAGCGTGGGCCGCGGCCCGAACCCCTCCGGCGCCAGGGGCGCGGCGGCGAACACGTCGAGCGCGGCCTCCAGCGCGGGCAGTCCGGCCTCGTACGCCTCCGCGTCGCTGTAGCGCAGGTCCACCCAGCCGCCCGCGAGCAGCAGCCCGTTTCCGGCCAGCCGGTCGGCGAGCCCGGATCCGGTGCCCAGGTAACCGATCGGCCCGGAGTCGATGCCCTCATAGCCGGCCTCGGACAGCGCGCGGACCATCTCATCGGCGCTCAAGGGCGGCGGCGCGGTGGCCAGCTCGAACACGCCGAAGCTCACGGGCGCGTTGGCGACTTTTACTCGCACAGTGCGATCACCTCGTTCTCGTAAGTTTCCAGGCGGTGTCGTCCGTCAATGGCCTGCAGCAACGCGCGCTCGCCGCGTACGACCTGGCGGGTGCCGTCGGGGCGTACCAGCACCAGGCCGTCGGCGTCCAGGGCGAGCAGCTCGTCGCCCAGCCTGAGCAGCAGCGGCCCGTCGGGGCCCGTGGAGACGGCGGTGCGGCCGGCGCGCACGCCGTCCAGCACCGTGCTCGTGTCCTCGGCCAGCACCCACGTCGTCGGCGCGCCCGGCAGGCCGTCCGAGCCGTCCCGGTGGAAGTCGCTGCCGCCGATCGCGATCACGTCGTCGCGCCAGGCGTCCGCCCAGGCCAGCGGCGCGCCCCAGCGGCGGTCCCACCACCCGGAGCTCCAGACCTCGGCGACCCGGGGCCGGCGGGTGATGGGCAGCAGCCAGGCGCAGTCGCCGCCGAGCGGGTGGTTGATCGAGATCAGCCCGCCCTCGCGCTCGGCGTGCTCGACCCAGGAGTCGGCCGGCTGCCTGAAGTCGACCCAGCCGACGTCGCCGAACACGTTCGCGTGGCCCCGGTCGGTGGTGACCTCCTGGCCCGGGATAAGCGTGATGTCACGGTCGATCTTGGCCAGCCAGGGGTGGTGGCTGACGGTGTTGTGGTCGGTGACGGCCAGGAAGTCGAGGCCGCGAGCGTGAGCCGCCTCGGCCAGCTCGGCGATGGTCAGGCTGCCGTCGCTGTGCAGGGTGTGGGCGTGGAAGTCCCCGGCGAACCACCGCAAGCCATCGACGGAAGGGATGTCCCGCCGTGGCGGACGCTCCCCGTGCGGCGGCTCCTCGGCGACCGGCTCAGCCGGGGCGACGGCCGACGTGGTGATCTCCAGCGTGTAGTCGAGCCCCTGCGGCGGGATGCGGTGCAGCCGCAGCCACACGTGCCACGTCCCGGACTCCGGCTCGCCCGGCAGGTAGCCGGGGGTGGCCCAGTCCCGGGTGATCGTGTACGAGTCACGCGCGCCCCCGGACCAGCCGCGAAAGCCGTCCGGCGCGCCGCATCCGAGGTCGATCACCCCTTGCGACCTGTCGTACGACAGCTGGACGGAAACGGCCGCGGTCCCGGCGGGCACCTCGAACGGCACCTCCCGCAGGATCCGCTCCAGCCGGTCGTCCAGGCTCCAGTGACCTCTCAAATCAGCTCTCCGTCCCGGTAGACCAGGGCGCGGTCGCGCCGGGGCACCGCGTAGCCGTCGTCGCCGATGGCGGGTTCGCTGCCCTCGGGCACGACGGCCTGCACGGTCACGTCGTTGACGTCGAGGGTCACCAGGTGAGACGCGCCGAGGTTCTCCACGATGGCCACCTTGCCGCCCAGCGCGCCCTCCGCGGGCTCGGGCGAGTAGGCCAGGTATTCGGGCCGCACGCCGTACACGATCTTCTCCCCGTCGGACAGCCGTCCTTCGGCCGAGGCCGGGACCGCCACCTTGCACCCTGCCACGTCCAGCGTGTCACCTCGTACGGTGCCGTCCAGCAGGTTCATGGGTGTCGAGCCGATGAATCCGGCCACGAACGTGTTGGCGGGCCGTTGGAACACCTCGGCCGGGGTGCCGATCTGCCGGATGTGCCCGGCCTCCATGACGGCCATCCTGTCGGCCATGGCCAGGGCCTCCGCCTGGTCGTGGGTGACGAAGACGGTGGTGACGCCCAGCTCGCGCTGGAGCTTCTTCAGGAACGTACGGGCCTCGAGCCGCAGCCGTGCGTCCAGGTTGGACAGCGGCTCGTCGAAGAGGAACGCCTGCGCCTGCGTGGCCATCACCCTGGCCAGCGCCACGCGCTGCTGCTGCCCGCCGGAGAGCTGGCCTGGACGCCGGTCCATGAGATGGTCGAGGCCGAGCCGCGCGCCCACCTCTGCGGCCTTGTCGCGGCGCGCGGACTTGGCGACCTTCTTGATGCGCAGCGGGTAGGCGATGTTGTCCGTGACGTCCATGTGCGGGAAGAGCGCGTAGTCCTGGAAGACCATGGCGACGTCCCGGGCGCCCGGTTGCACGCTCGTCACGTCCCTGTCGCCGATGACGACGGCCCCGCCGGTCGCGGTCTCCAGCCCGGCGATCGTGCGCAGCAGCGTGGTCTTGCCGCAGCCGGAGGGCCCGAGCAGGGCGAAGAACTCGCCGTCGGGGATGGCCAGGTCGAGTGAGTCGAGCGCCTTCACCCCGCCGGGGTAGACCTTGGTCAGCCCGCGTAGTTCGATTCCGGCCATTAACGCTTGATCCCTCCGTGGAAGCGGAAGCCGTACTTCTTGCTGACGAACAGGTACATGAGGACCACGGGGATCGAGTAGAGCAGGCCGAACGTGGACAACATGCTGAGGTTGGCCTGGCCGCCCTCGGTGTACAGCGTGTACGTGATCACAGCGGCCGGCTGCTTCTCGACGTCGCTCAGCAACAGGTACGGCATCAGGAAATTTCCCCACACGTTGGCCACGGCCCAGACCGCGATCGTCGCCAGCCCAGGGCGTACGAGTGGCACCACCACGTGCCGCACGATCTGCAACGGCGTGGCCCCGAACACCCGCGCCGACTCCTCATACGACTTCGGCGTCGAGTCCATGAAGTCCTTGAGCATGAAGATCGCGGCCGGCAGCAGCCCGCCGGTCAGGATGAGGATCAGCCCGAGCTGCGAGTCGATGAGGTTCAGCTCCACCGCGAGCTGGAACAGCGGCACCATGGCCGCCGTCCCCGTGATGATCGACGACAGGAGCAGCAGGGCGTAGAGCAGCGCGTCCCGGCCGGGCAGCCGCACCCGGCTCAGCGCGTACGCGGCCAGCGCGGCCAGGATCACCACCAGGACGGCCGTGCCGACGGCCAGCACCAGCGAGTTGTAGAGGGACGGCAGCGCGTACGGGTGCTCGACGACCGCCTTGAAGTTGTCCAAGGTGAAGTCGGGCACCTTGACCTCGTACGTCGGGTCCGACGTGAAGGGCGCCGTCACCAGCCACAGCAGCGGGATCGTGAAGAAGGCCAGCAGCACCGCGATCAGCGTGTAGAAGCCGATCCGGCCCAGCACGAAACGCGTCATTTCTTGCTCCGGAGCAGCCGCAGGTAGAACACCGCCACGACCAGGTTGATGAGCAGGATGATCGTGGAGACCGCGGCGCCGTAGCCCAGCTCGCCGCTCTGCAGCGCGACCTTGTACACGTGTACGGCCAGCACCTCGGACTTACCGTCGGGGCCGCCCGCGGTGAGCATGAAGGGGGTGAAGTCGTTGAACGTCCACAGGCTGATGAGCAGCAGGTTGGTCAGGATGTGCCCTCTGATGTGCGGGAACACCACGTCCCTGAGCTGCTGCCAGCCGGAGGCCCCGGCCAGGCGGGCGCTCTCCAGGTGCGACGGGGGCACGTTCCCGAGCGCGGCGCCGTACAACATCATCGAGAACGCGGTGCCGCGCCAGGTGTTGAACACGATGATCGACAGCATGGGGTGGTCGAGCAGCCAGCCGAAGCCCTGGATGCCGAGCAGCGCGTTCAGCGTGCCGGCGTCGCGGTCGAGCAGCGCCACCCACAGGAAGGACACGATCGCGCTCGGCAGGATCCAGGCCAGGATGACCAGGCCCTCGACCAGCCGCTTCAGCGGCCCGCGCCGGTCGCGCAGCAGCCAGGCGATCGCGAAGCCGAGCCCGACCTGCCCGATGACGGCCGAGCCCAGCACGAACTCGACGGTCAGCCAGGTGGAGTTCCAGAACTCCGGGTTGGACACCGCGTCGATGAGGTTGGCAGGCCCGACGAACTGGGGCTCCGCGGCGGCGGCGCCGGTCAGACGGTAGTTCGTGAGACCGAGATAGAGCACCCAGAGCGCCGGGAAGACGAGGAAGACCACGACGAGCAGCAGGGCGGGGGCCACGAAGACCCCTGCCCGCAGCCTGCCCAGGCCCGCCGCGTCCGAGCTGTACCGGGCCGGTTCGGCGGCCTCGGTTACCTCAGGAGGCGATGTTGCCAGCGCCACCGACGATTCCCTCAAGCTTCTTCTGGTAGTCGGCCGCCGCCTGGTCGGGCGCCGTGCCGCCCACTACCGCGGCCGTGGCCTCCTGGAGCGCCACCGACACCTGCGGGTAGACGGCGACCGGCGGCCGGTAGGCCGTCAGCGGCAGCACCTTCTCCGAGATGTAGGCGAGCAGCGGCTCGTTCGCGAGGATCTCCTTGTTGACGTCGGTACGCGGCGTGATGCGTACGTTGCCGTCCTTGGTCTCCTCCTTCAGCGCATCCGGCGAGAGTGTGAAGGCCGCCAGCTCGAAGGCCTCCTTCGGGTGCTTGCTGTTGGGGTTCACGGTACGCAGCGCGCCGCCGGACATGCTGACGAAGTCCTGGCCGCGGATGCCCTTGCCGGGCTCCATCGCCGGGATCATGGCGTAGCCGACGACCTGGTCACGGTCGGGCATCTTGGCCACGCCGTCCTTGGGGTTGACGACGCCGCGCCAGAAGTAGTCGCCCTCCATCAGGATGCCGATCTTGCCCTCGGCGAACTGCTGGAACGACTTGTCGCGGCCCTTGGCCTCCTGCTGGAGCTTGGGGTCGCCGAGGCCGCCGCCGTAGATCTTCTGGTAGAAGGCGAGCGCGTCCTTCATCGGCTGCGCGGCGCCGGTCCACTTGCCGTCCTTCTGCACCTCGCCGCCCGCGCCCGCGAGCAGCGGCAGCACGCCCTGCATGGAGGTGGCCTCGCCCATCGCGGTGCCGGCGTTGATCTGGATCGGCACGGGCACGCCCGCGGTCTTCAGCTTCGTGCCGGCGTCGATGATCTCCTGCCAGCTCTTCGGCTGCCAGTCGGCCGGGAGCCCGGCCTTCTGGAAGATGGTCTTGTTGAAGTAGAGCACCCGGCCGTCGGTGCCGACGGGCAGGGCGTACTTCTTGCCGTTGAACGTGGCCACGCCCTGGACGGCCTCGGGGATCTGCGCCCAGCCGTCCCAGTTGTCGGCGTCGGCGCCGACCAGGTCCGACAGCGGCTTGATGTAGCCGGCCTCGGCGAACTCGCCGGCCCAGATGCCGTCGATGTCCATCACGTCCGCGCCCTTGCCTGACTTGAGGTCAAGGGAGAGCTTGGTCTTGTACTGCTCGTCGTCGACGCCGCTGGGGACGAACTTGACCTTGACGTCCTTGCCCTTCGCCTTCTGGGCCGCCTCGAACTTGGGGATGACCCAGTTCATGATGAAGTTCGCTCCGGCGGCGTTCTTCCCGCCCGCGATGGCGTTCTGGGTGATCGTCAGCTCGATGGCGTCACCGCTTCCGCCGGACGACTGGCCGCAGGCGGCGAGCCCCAGACCGGCCGCGGCGATGACCGCGACCACACCCACCGATCGTTTCCGCAATGCCATGCATACCCTCCGACATGTCCGTAAAGGAGGTAAAGCCATCGGCCAATATGTCATGACATTCATATGACGTAAAGACCTGGCCATAGTTCGAGGATGTGCCCGCATGCTGCATCTTTTGCCCGGACAAGGGGGAGCTAACAGTCCGACACTATGCGATGTGAGTCGCATGGTTTCGGTCGGGGCACACTAGGCAACATAGTGGACATCCGTATGTCATGACAATATGCCATAGTGTCGAAGGTAAGCTCCGTCCCTGGAGGTGCGTTGGTGCAGAATCCGCGACCTGCGGAAGGCCGCCCGCCGCGGCCCACCGTGTACGACCTGATCACGATCGGCCGCTGCGGCGTCGACGTCTACCCGCTGCAGACCGGCGTCGGCCTGGCCGACGTCGAGACCTTCGGCAAGTTCCTCGGCGGCAGCCCGACCAACGTGGCCGTCGCCGCGGCGCGACACGGGCTGCGCTCTGCCGTGATCACCGGTGTGGGAGCGGATCCGTTCGGAGAGTTCGTACGGCGGGCGATCCGCGGCTTCGGCGTGGACGACGCCTTCGTGAGCACCGTCGAGGGCCCGCCGACGCCCGTCACGTTCTGCGAGATCTTCCCTCCAGACCACTTCCCGATCTACTTCTACCGCGGCGAGCACCCGCCTGACCTGCAGATCTCCCCGTCCCACCTGGACCTCGAGGCGATCGCGGACACGAGCCAAGACGATCCGTCGTGGGCGAGCCATCAGCATGTGGTGGGACACGGGATGCTCCTGCGGTTCTGGGAGACGGGCCGCGCCCGCGACCTGCGACG
>NZ_JBFAMX010000092.1:0-27743 GCF_040659615.1 Nonomuraea sp. NPDC049784 | reverse complement strand
CGGCGCTGTCGCCCAACATCATCTGCGCCATGAGGTCGGCGTGCGAGGCGGAACTGTAGAACGCGCCGAGCGGCCGGCTGGCGCTGTTGGTGCGCATCTGCGTGAGCATGGCCCCCAGCAGGTCGGCGTCCCGGCGAAGTGCCGGGTCGGGGTGCCCGGTGAGGGCGAACTGGCCCGCGTTGATTGCGGCGTGCGCCACGGCATGTACGGCCCGGGCAAGCTGCGGACGCGGCCGCTGATCGTCGTGCAGCCAGCTGTGCAGGGGCAGGGCGATGGTGCCGATCAAGTAGGGGTGAATGATCCAGGCGATCGACCAGATGTCGCGCAGCACCTGCAGGAGGTCGTCAGGCTCGAGCGTGAGAAATTCGGCGGCCATATCGGGGCCGCGCGGGTCATGCTGACTCACCAGGGCCAGAGCAGCGACCACGCTCAGCGGGATGACGATGTCGCTGCCGCCGTGGTGTGCGTGCCAGGCGGCCTCGACGTCTTCCGCAATCCGGGCCGGTGACACGCTGGCGCGCGTCGTCCGAGCCGGCCGCAGGACTTTCGCCTGTGCGGTCGCCAGCGCCGTCAATGCAGGAGCGGGCGGCTCGACCACGGTTTCGCTGGTGGGATCAGGAAGGGCCGGTGAGGTGGGTGCGGTGGCCTCGAGGACGGCGAACAGGTCCAGTTGCCCAGGACCGGGCCGCCCGCGCTTAGGCACCCTCAGCCTCCGCTTTGACCGCGGCCGCATCCAGTGCGGCCCAGGCGGGCTCCCAGGGCAGCTGCAGGTCCTCAGCCCACCACTGGAACTGTTCAGGACGGCTGGCGGCGAGGACGTTCCAGTCGTAGCCGTACACCGCGACAACGGCTCGGAGCTTGGCCACCGCCTCGGCCGGGGTGATGGGCACAAGGAGCGTCGCGTTGTCGGCATGCCATCGTGCGGCGAACTCCGGCAACGGACCTGCAGCGTAATGGATCCCGTCGAGACACTCGCCGGTCCAGCAGAGCCGACCGCTCAGCGGCCGCGGGGCGTTGGCCACGGACCAGCCGTGGTCGACGATGGCGCCGGCATGCTCGGCAGGCCACCGGCCAGCGAGCACGTAGCGCCGTCGAAGGCCGACGTCATGCTCAGCGTCTGAACGATCAGCGCCGGCTTGAACGTGGCCTCGACGCAGCACGATCTGCACATCACTGATGCGGCGCTCATTCACAGACACGGACGCGGCCGGGTCGAAGTCGTCCAGCCAGGCCTCTTCGTCTCGCAGGAACTCCTCGACAGCAGCAGGACTGTACGCGATCAACTCCGGGACGATCAACGTCGTGTCCACGGTGTGCTCGCATTCCTCGTAGACGGTGAACGTCACATCGATCGCGACGTGGCCTTCCTCGATCACTACGGGGTCGGAGTGCTGGTTCAGGTTTGTCCCTTCCACGATGAGAACCGCCCCAGTGCTCCTGAGGCGGGAAAGGGGAAGGCCCGCCCGGGACGAGGGCGGGCCCGAAGGTGACGCGCGGGTGCGCAGGCTGCGGCCGCTGGTGTAGCGACACGCGGCACGGCAAAAGGTCGGGGCGATGCCTGCTGTGGGAGAGAGCGGAGCTGCTCGGTGCGTGAGAACTGCAGGCGCAGATCAGCTCAGTGCTCGCAGCGTGGCCTTGTCGTTGACGGCCACCCCATTGAAGCGACCTGGAGCGGAACGTTCGCCGGCGTCGTGCAGGTGGAGGCTGTGAAGTTCCACCTCAGTCACGTCCTTGCGAGTGATGAGGACCTCGCCCTTGTCCGGGACGTACCCGTGAGCGCGAGCCCAGGCGTGGACAGCCGCAGTGGCTACGTCAGAGTCGTCGTCGAGGTAGGGCCCGAAGTGCACCTCGCCGTGCGGAACACCGTCGTCGTTGAGGTCCGCGATCAGGATGTACACGGTGGGGTCACCAGTTCTCCGGATAGTGCCGCAGACCGACTGGGAGCAGGTCGAGGTCCTTGGCGATGCCTTCGCCGTGTCGTTCCTCCAGCGCGTTCATCAGGCCGGTGCGCAGCAGGCGCAGCCACGCTCCGGTCGGCAGGTCAAGCAGGACGTCGGCCACGATGTCGGCGGACACCTCGGTGCGGGTGCCGGAGCCTTCGAGGTGGTGCCGGTACAGGCGGCGCAGAGCACGCGCTCGGCGTCGTGCCGCGCGGGTCTTGTTGGGGGTGTAACGGTGCAGGACGTGTTCCTTTCCCGAGGGCGGCCGCCGACGTTGGGGTGGCGGCCCACCTGGTGAGGGTGATCAGTTCGGTGCGCTGGCGAGAATGTGGGCGTCAGGGCGGAACGGACGATCAGGCGGCGCGGCTGGTGCCGTTGGTGAGGGCGGCATGCCCGCCCGGTTTCACAGCACCAGTTCCTCTTGCGATATCGCGGCTCCTGCCAAGCCGGTCTCCCACATCTTCGGGAAGGCCGGCGCCACCTTCGGTTCTGCCGTGGCGGGTGACAGGACCAAAGAGCGCTCCGCAGTCGGCAGAGTCGGCTGGCGGTTGAGCAGCCTCAAGCGCCGGTGGATGCCGTCACGCTCGACGCTTCGGCCGTGCTTCTCGGCGATGAGGTCCAGGTGGGCGCGCACGTCCTTCTGGGAGCCGAGCTCCACGACCTCGAGCGAGCGGGCTGAGGCGGCGCGGCCGTCTTTGCCTTGGACGAACGCCCTGCGCACGTCGTAGACAGCCCACTGCTGCGCGTCCAGGTGCTCAGCGAACAGGGCGAGCAGGGGTCCGGCGTCGGGGTGGCGCCGCAGTTCGTCGGCCAGCCTTTTGCCGCCGATCAGCCCCTGCCGCTCGTTGAGCGCGACCGCGGTGTGCTCCATCAGCAGCGGCAGCATCGCCAGGTGCGGCGCGGCGAGATAGCGTGGGATGGTGCGGCCTCGTCCCTTGGCGCTGGTCAGGGCATATGGGCACATCTGGCACGCGCTCTTTTCGTAAGCCACTCCGAGGTGGCGCAAGAGGTAGTCGTAGGCGTCCTCGCGCCACCACCCCCAGTCGATCAACGGGTACAGCGCCTGGCGTCCGGGCAGTTTGCTCTTGCGCAAGTCCTGGTCCCGGCGGGAAAGCTCGCCCAGTTCGAAGCCGACCGCGTGCGTGTAGGGGCGGCCTTGGGTGTAGGCGCCCACCCACCAGTCCAAGAGCTCGCCCTTGGCGTGGACGCTGCACAGACGTTTGCCGCCGGTCTGGGGAACCGTCCCGCTGTGGAACATCTCGTCCGACAGCTTGTACAGGCCTTCGATGTAGCAGCGGGTGGGTGAGCGGGTGTCGTCCAGCACCGTGTAGTTGCAACCGCCTGCCGCCTCTTTTGTCCTGGCGGTGCGGGCGAGCTGGACCAGACGGATCTTGTGGCGGCGCAGCAGCGGAAAGACGTACTGCTCGGCCAGTTCCCCGGTGATCGGCCACTCGTCACCGGTCTGGGCGACCAACACCACCAGATCGTCCAAGTCGAACTCGCGGCTGGTCGGATCGAGGATCCACCTCAGCAAGATCGCTGTTGAGTCGACGCCGAGCCCCCACGAGAGGACGGCGATCGGGCGGCCGGCGGGGGCCGGCAGGATGGAAGGCGTCAACCTGCTTCCGTGCACCGAGAGCACGGGGTGCGGTAGGAGGGGTCGCGGGCGTGCGCTTCGTCACGAGACCCTGCCCAATCTCCTGGGCGGACAGTGCGAAGAAAATGGCCAGCGACGCACTCGACGAGAACGCTGCCGGTGCTCGAGCTGCGGACGCGAATCGGCACTCGGCGCGGGGCGCTGGGTTGCGGCTGCGTGGCTGGCGGGCCCGCGTCGTCGGGGGAGCTCAGGCCGGTGTGGTTGTTCTGCTGAGGTTCTGCGGACGGGGAGGCAGGATGGCTGTAGCGGTCGTTCAGGAGGTTCCCTTCTCGAGGTGTGCGTGCTGGAGCGCGCGTTGCTGGTCACGCCTCCCGGCGTTCGCGTCCAGCGGAGCCTTGCAGCAGCGGATGACGAAGCGCTGGCTCTGCTGGGCCCTTTCCAGGCCGGCTCCCTTCCCAGAGGTCTGCCGCTCTGATCGGAAGGGAGGCACTAGGTGATGGAGGGATGGTCCGGTATCGTTACGGGTGGGCTGATCCGCGTCACTGCCTGTCGTCCAGGTCCCCGCCCACGCCACTGGGACCGTTGGAGGCCAAGAGTCTGAGACTCACGCGCTTTGTCGGCATGATGTGAACCAGCCTCATCGGCCGCGACGCGTGGGGCCGCTGGCCGGAAGGTAAGGACACCTCATGACGCATTCGCGCAGCCGCGAATTCGACCGCGCGGTACGCCGTTACATGGCCGAGCACCCCGGCACCCGTTACACCGTGGCACGCCGAGCGGTCGAAGAGCGCGCACGCACCGCCCCGTCGTCCCTGGCCGACTTCAGCCGGTCAGCAACGGAACCCTCCACCGCCTCCCAGGAAGCGTTGGCGCGCCTTCTGTCAGGCCGTCGTGGCGTCATCAGCGGCAAGACCACTCTTGCCTTTGACCTGGCTTTCCGCGCTCACCAGGCCCTGGTCGCGGATCTCGACTCACCGGGATCAGCGAAGGCGCCGCAGGAATTCATTCCGATCACCATTGACCCGCCTCCACTCTCGGATCTTCCCTGCCCGGGCGGTCCAGTTTGGGAGGCGGCGCTCGAAGCACTACGCGCCCTGGGATTGGTCGACGAGGGGTACGACCAGGGGCACAGCCAGCAATAGGCCCCGCCCACAGCGATGTGAACCGACGAAGGGCGGCTCGCAGTCCAGCCTCCTCGAGCGTGTGGTCCAGCCGATCCCGGAGATGTTCTCCGTGCGGTGCAGGCAAAGACGCTGTACGTCTCGAGAGGGCGCTGTACTTCCGAGCCGCCGTCGATCAGCAGCTCATTACGGCGGTGGTCGATGACGGATGTGTCCTGGATGTGCATGTCGCAAAGAACAACGCGGGACAGGCTTTCAGTGTCGGCACCGCGTACCGTGACCAGTTGGGGGCACATCCAGGATGCATACGGCGTCGACGATGGCGTCGGCGAAGGTCCATTAACACGCAGCTGACGGTTCCGTTGCGTCCTGGTTGTGATCGGCCACGAACCAGTGCTGTTCGTTCGGCCAAAGGCTGGTCCCGTGGCTCGCGCAGGCCCGTATCCATGTCTGCGTCCTGGGGTCCCATGACCAGCCGGTCGATGCTCGCGGGCAGGGGGGCCGGAGGTGGCACGCCTGTCCCGGCGCCGGGGCTGGTGCTTGCGGCTGAAGGGCGTGGTTGATCGTGTCCTCGTCTGGTTGATGGGCGATGAGCATCGCCTCGACCAGGCGTATCAGGCGGGGCACGTCGTCGCGGGCCAGTAGGAGGGTCGTACGGTCCGGATAGGACATCTGTGCGTGCCGGGCGCGAACTTCAGCAAGATATGTCTGGAGCGGGAGATCGAACAGCGGTGTGGCGGTGTTCTGGTCGGGTTCCCGAGTGGCCATGAGCGTCACGCCTTCTTGGGTTGGCGCTGGCTGGCTGATCTGGGGATGGGCGTGGGCGAGATGCACCTGCGTCTCGTACGAGGCCCAGCTGTGGAGACGGCCCTGAACCCCTGCCAACATCCGGGCAGTGCGGCGGCGATGGACGTCGCGAGCTGCACGGTCTCGTTGAGGGAGCTGTAGAAAGTGACTCCACGCATGTCAGTTCCCTTTGTGGCTGCGTGTCTGGATAAGGGATCGGCTGGGACGCTGTGGCGCGGCGCCACCAGCGCGCACAGCGTGCGTGGGCGTAGCACGGGCCCCAAAGCCGCGCCCTAGTGATCTGTGGAGGTTGCGGGCGGACTGGCTTGGCTGAGGTCCACCAGCACGCGTTCGCCGCTGCCTGTGTTGATCACGGTCAGGAGGTGGATGGTCGGCAGGAGGGCTGGAAGGTCGTCCAGGGCCTGCTGCGCGGCCTCGTGAGGTGTGTCGGCATCTTGCTCGGCAATGGTTATAAGCACGTCGAATGCTGGCATGCGCGCTCCTTTGATCGAGTGGGGATCTGTCGTTCGCGGGCCAGCTCCGTGCTGGCCCAGTCGGTGAAGGCCAATAGGAACGGCCCGGCCGCGCCCTGTGTGTGAGGTCGTGCCGTGCGCTGAAGCGGGGTTCAGGAGACGATGTGGAAGGTGCTGCGTGCACGCCGAGCGCGGTGCTCGGCGAACTCGGTGACCCAGCTGTCGTAGCGGGCTCGGGACTCCAGATCGGCGGGGGTGTCGAAATTGGGGTACTGGATGTGCCGGGGCTGCAGGTGCGCGGGGCAGGTGGTGCCGTCACCTGGAGGGTGCTGGTCCGCCCAGGCGAATCTGCAGGGGCATATGAGGCGGCCGTAGTCAGGGTCGTCCTCGGTGTGGATAGCGCGGCCGGTCGGGGTGTAGCCGTAGCGAGGAATTTGCCGTTCAGCGGCGGCCTTCCACTGCTGGAATCCCTCCGGGTCGATCGCGGGATCCGGCCCATAGTGCAGCATCATCGCCACGTACAGGTCCCGGCCTGCGGCTAAATCGGCCATCCGATCGGTGTGGCTGCGGAGCGGATTGCCGGGATCAAGGTCGGTGAGGATCTGGGTGATGCGGGTGTCCTGGAGGTCCTCAGCTTTCGGGCACCGCGCTGTTACGGAGAAGCACAGCGAGAACCGATGGGAGCTTCCCTGATAGCAGACTGTGCACCCACAGCTCAGGAAGCGCCAGCCGACCAGGTGGGTCAGAGCGAGTTCGTGTGTGGGTGGAGTCATCGACGCGCTGAGGCGATGGGTGGAGACGCCGGGCATCGCAGAGCTAGAGATGTCGCGGGCGGGCTCAGTCGATCTAGAAACAGCCATCGCGGTGTCCTTCAGCAGGTGGAGGGCGGTTAGGAGATGCGCTCGATGTGCGCCCAGATCACGTCGTCGACGGAATCGGGGTCGAAGCCTCGCTCGGCGCCGTGGTAGGTGACCTGGTACGTCCCGGGCGTGACGTCCACAATGGTGTCGGACCAGTCGAGAGTGGAGGGGTCTCCGCCGCGCTTTTGCCAGTCCGAGTAGTCCGCCAGCGAGAATGCCCACAGGTCGGTGCAGATGTCCGCCAAGGTGGCGCTGTCGGGGAACCTCGGGTGTTCGTCCTCGGTGTAGCTGGGGGTGGCGATGACGTACGTGCCGTCACCGGTGGGGTACAGGCCCAGGCCGCAGTTGAGAGTGGAGCCGAAGGCGCAGCCGATCTTCCCCATCCTCGGCCGCCTGGGCTCTGCCGAGGGCGGTGTTAAGGCTGGCCATGCCGGTGCGGTCCCAGTTGTAGACGGGACGCAGATCGTCGGAGACGAGGAGCTTCCCGGACGGTACCTGCAGTGTGATCGTGGTGGTGATGCCGTCCGGGTAGGGGCACGGGTCCTGCACGTGAACGGCATCCGCGGCGACTCGGAACCTTGGCCGGCGATCGCAGACGGCGCAGGCGTACTCGACGCCGGTGACCAGCTGTTCCACGTTGTCGAGCAGGCGGAACACGTCTACCTCGTTGGTGTGCGAGAACACGTGGCCGTTTGGCTTTAAGGGCAGTCTTTCGATGCTCACGAGGCGAGCGGCTCCTTCTGTGATGTCCTTCGCTGTTGCCTGCGGAGGTCGCTTTCCTTCTGCATCTGGCTGAGCGTGCGGTTGCCCTGGCGACGTAGGGCAGCGACAATCGCGGCCATGCCGACGGGGCTCGGGCCCAGCACCGCCAGCAAGTCGGATTCCGCCTGCGAATGCCAGTTTGCCTCCGCGATGGCTGCTTCGTCGGGAAAGACGTCGGCGACCCGGTCGACGGTGGCATCGAGGGCGCGGTCATGTTTGCCACCCAGCGAATACACCCAGAGCAGATTGGGTGGTGGCTGCGGCTCGACCAGTCTTCGGAATCGCGCCACCTCCTTGGTGTAGGTGTAGAACCGCACGCCCGGGCGATCGGAGATAATGCGCAGCCAGGCCAGCACGTAGGCGTCGCTGAACCAGTCCCCGGAGTCATGGATGCGAATCCAACGATCATGGAAGCGGCGCGAGCCGAGTTCCGTCCGCATCGCCTTCTCCCAGCCGTCCAGGTCCTCAACGACGAACGCGAGGTTGGCCACGTGCCGGGCAAGTACGTTGCTGAAGCGGTAGGCCCCGAATCGTGCGTAACAAATATCAGCGCACGCGTCCGCGGAAGGGCACGTGACCACTGTTCGGCCGGAGGGGAGCTCGGCGGACAAGGCGGGCAATGTCCAGTTCCAGATGCCTTCCCGGCGAAGCTGCCCGTTCTGCGTGAGAAGTCGGCGTGGGCGTGCTGCAGCCCGTTGTCCCGGCAGCTCATCGAAGAAGGTGAACTGGTCGTCGTTGGCGGGCCCGGTCATGGCCCACATCTGATGAGGTGCTCAGGATGGCGCTGTGGCGCCAGATCTCCGGCAAGAAGCATCTCGCCATCGCTAGACGGCTGGGTGCCTTCCCACTGACGAGGGTTCGCCGACTGGGTGCGGCAGCCGCGCTGGATGGCTTGGGCTGTACCTTTCTGGACTTCGCCGCGGTCTGTAAGAGGGGACTGTAACGACAGCATGGTGTGCCTCGGTGTGGTGATGTGAGGGGTGATCATCAGAGGGTGGCGAGGGGCGCGGAGCTTCCGTAGGCGGGGTAGTCCAAGGCGACACGGCCGCAGGGCACGCCGGCGTCCAAGGCGAGTTGGAAGCGCAGCACCCCGCTGACCTTTTGCTCGCGCACTCCGGCTGCGTCGAACGCTCGGTCGAGCCAGTCCCGGACGTGCTCGCCTTGCCGCGGTGGTGAGGCTCCGTGCGCCTCCAGGCGGCGCTGTACGTACTGTCGGCCCGACTCGCCGTTCACGACCTTCGACAGGGCGCGCGGATCGAGCGCGGTGCCGTCCGGGAACAGCAGCATGGTCCGATTCCGGGTTCGGCCAGTGTGCAGCATGTTCGTAGCCCGGTAGATCGTTCCGTAATGCCCGGGGTGGACTCGTTTGCCGTCGACGGAGTCGCGCGGTACCGGGTCGCAGAACGACACTACGGCGCGAAACCCCAGTGTCCGTGCCATCTTCAAGGCCTGGCCGATGGCCCATGACTCAGCGTTCGAGTCGAGCTCGTCGGCCAGCACTACGCGGCCGATGCATGTCGACTCAGAGTTCGGGCGGAGCGTCGGCCAGGCACTAGTGAGGACGGCGTCGCTGGCTGCGTTCGACAAGACGATGACGCCCTGCAGGTATCCGGCCTGGTCAAGGATGCCGAAGGCGACCTTGCAGGCGACGAAGGTGTGCAGGTAGTGGTGCTGTTCGACGTACTTCTTGGCGTCGCTGTAGGCGATGCGGCGTACCTCGTACCGGCTCTTGTCGAAGCCGCCGAGGCGCCGCTGCCGCCAGGTGTCCGCGGCGCGGCGCTCGTCTCGACTGGTGAGGCCGGGCTGCCAGACGGCTGTGCCGGCGTTCCATCGCTGGCACCATCGGCCGTCGGGAAAGGCGATCTCATCGAGAGTTGGTTGGAAAACATGGGAGGTGCGACGGCGGCTCATGGGTCGCCTGCCCGTTGCAGGCTGGCCACGCGAGTCGCGTGCCCTGAAATTGTGTGGTGGCAGTGGGTCAGGATGTCTCTCCGGAAGATGTGGAGGCCCGCAGTTCCACCCATGTTCATCGCACCTCGTTGTATCCGAGTGAGAAGGCTCAGCAGGTGAAGCAGGCTTTGCCGTGCTGGGTGCCGGGACCGGGTGGTACGGCGAGGTGTTCACGGATGCCGGTCAGCCACGGACGGGGCCCTTCTTCAGCAGCGGCAAGGAGTTCGGCGAGGTCCGGATGGACGTTGAAGGCTTCCTGGTGGAAGCGGGCGTTGTTCTGGGGCGGCATGCGTGCCTCCTTGGTGAGCATGCTGGCGGAGTGGCCTTGGCAGGTAGCGCCAGGCGAGTCAGTCAGGCGATCCGCGGCATGTAGCGCGTTCGCTACCGTGATCCCGGTGCCGGTCAGCCGGACGACACCCCGGTCGCTTGTTCCCGCGCGCCAGCGGCATGCCAGGTCCCGCGCAATCAGCGCCTCGGTCATGGGATCCGGTGCCTGCAACACGGGACCTTGCCAGTCCGCCGGCATGCCTGGACGCTAGGAGGCGCGCAGGGCTGCGAGCGCCGCTTCGCTGAGGTCGTAGACCGTGCGCGCGGTTGCGGCCATTGCAGCCAGGTCTGCCGTCGAGCGGCGCCGCGGGACAGTCTCGATATCGCTGCCGAGCTGGGCGTCGACCACGTAGGTCCAGTCGTCCAGCCGCACGCATTAGCGGCTGTAGGGAGCACTGCCATGGGAGTTAACATGATCGATCTCGCCGAGGGCGCCCGGAGGCAGGGAAATCAGACGTTCAGTGAACGAGCCGGGCGGCCAGGGCCGGTGACCTCGAAGCCGTACACCTGAAGGGACACGCACCCGGCTGCCGACCAATTTGTTCATGACTCGGTGCCCTCGTACTGGCCGCTCCGTCCGGTAACGGGGGTGAGGGTCAGGAACGGCTCGTCCGGCTTCTGGCTCACCCCGCCGCCGCAGAGCCGGATCACGCCGTCAGCATCAATCGAGACCTGCGCCGCCTTCGGCCACTCGATCGGCGACTCGCGTCCGCCAGCGGCCTCCGCCATGTAGAAGCGGTAGTTGGTAACGCGGGTGACGGACCTGCGAGTGGTGCCGTAAGCGGGGTGGTCGGTGCGGGTGATGTAGTGGTTAGTGACGTCGTAGACCTGGCCCGGCTGGACTCGGCGCTTGATCTCCGCGAGCGTCATCTGGGCGTCCCTTCGTGTGTTGGGGTGCACATTGGTTCTCTGGCCGCGACGCGGTCGGGGGTTATGCCGGATCTTCGTTGTCCTCGGACTCGAAGGCGTTGCAGTTCAAGGCAGGTTGTCGGCGTCGGATTGGGTCCGAACCACCTCAAAGGCCGCCAGGACGTGCTTGCCCAGGTCGGTGTGCTGCGTGTCAGGGGTTGGGCCGGGCCGAGCGGGAAGGACGTTGACATCCGCGTGAACCGCGCGGGTTTGTACAGTCCTGCTCGTGTTCGCTGCCGCGCAGCCTCTCGTCCCAGCAGCATTCATCGCCGACCCAGCACGACCAGAGCCTTCACGAATCCCGGACCGGTTCAACCGCGCTGATGCCGGTACTCGTGTTCGCGGGCTGCGTTCCACGCTTCGGCAAGATCGGTAGCGGAGGCGGCGACCTGGTCGCCGTCGATCGAGCAGGTGACGTTGACCGGGATGCTGAACCGGTAGCTGGCCGACTCGTTTTCCTCGAATGAGGGCAGTCGCCCCGCTTGCGCCAGCGCGTACATGTGGTCGATTCGCATGCACGCAGGGTTTCCTTGGCTATCCACAGGAACGATCGCAGCGGCCGGGCGGCCGTCGACGGTCAGGTGGGTTATGACATCGCCATCGGCGGCGATGTCGACGGCCACGCATGTGGCGCGTCCGATCGCGGGCATGGAAGGGGCGCTGCCCGTCTCGATGCGGCGCGGGTCGGCCGGGCGCTCCATGCGTTCTGGAGCGCTCGGGCCGCGTTCAGCCAGGTAGTCCGCCAGGGCATCGCTGCCGTCCTGGCTGGCGGTGTAGTCGGTCAGCACCTGGAGAAGCGTGCTGTCGGCCCATCCGTAGCGGTCCTGTGCTGCGGAGATCAGTTGTCCGACGCTTGTGCCGGTGAGGACGGGAGACTCGGGCTCCTGCTTGTCATCGTGGCCGCCGCGGCAGTCGACCGAGCCGTTGCCGCGTGGAGGTGCCAGCGCCTCGCGCATGGTCATAGCGTCAAGTCTCCGTAATTCGATCCGCATTGGATGATCTTGCCGTCGTCGTCTGCCCAGATGGCGGTGATGACGATCCGGGCACCCGTCCGGCGGTGAGTGAACGTGGCCGTCAGGGACTCCAGGGACCGGGCGGTGAAAAGGCCGTACTCGGCGCTCCCGGCGGGCTCGTCACGTTCGACGGCACAGTCGTACTCCTCCAACGGGAGCCCCCACGGCTGGAGTATGTCGGCGCGGAGCTGCTTCTCGATGCGCTGGTAGAGCGGTGAACCGCTGAGGGCGCGCTTCCGGCTGGTCGAGAGCGGGGCGCCGCATGGGGCGAGACGTTCGACTTTTCGGTCTCGGTGGGCAACCGCGTATATGGCCCTGGTCATCGTGGCCCTCTTTCAGACGCTTCTCCCAGCGCCGCCTTGACGCGGCGTTCGGCCGCAGACAGTTGTCGCCGCAGCGGTCTGGCGAGCGGTGAGCTTGCTCATGTGGCGCTCTTCGGACGTCGGCGACTCAGCTCGTCCACGGAGGAAACCTCGACGAGCTCATCGTCGACCAGCTTGCGGTAGGTGAACGTGTGGTCGGGGTTGCTCTCCGCGAGCCGGCGGATGTCAGCGACGTACGGCCATACATAGCCGTCCCCGTCGGGGACAACCTCCGTCGTGTCGTCGCTACGTAGCACAAAGAGAAGGCACGGGTTGCGCGGTGCCTCGTCAGGCAGCGGCGGCGACACGATGATCTGTGCGTCGTAGAACATCGTCACGAGCGGGTCCTCCTCTTCTACAGGTCGCGGATAAGAGCGTTGAGGCGGTCCTCGCGGGCATGCTGCTCGGCGGTCGACTCCCGAAAGGTGCAGCAGGTGACGCGGACAAGGCCGAGCTGGCGGATGTCGGCGACGAGCCGCCAGTTGCCGATGTGGTCGAGGATGACCTCGAACACCTTCGTGGCGGGTTTGTCGTAGATCCGGTCAATCGCCGCGGCGATGTCCTCGGCTGTGGTCGGCGTGGCGAGCCGCGGGAAGTCGCCAGCGAGCGCGGCCACGACGGCCGTTCCGTAGGTGCAGGTGAGTAGCGGTAGCCACTCCTTCTCCCACGGCAGGTTCAGGCTTTCGGCGAGGCAGTCGGCCAGGTCGTCGGCGAGGATTTCCTCCAGGGGGTAGCCCTCTTCCTCGCACTTCTTTCGCATCTTGGCGGCCACCTCGGCGCCGGTGACGGGCGTCAGGAGGGTAGCGTCGTCGCGGCGCCAGCTTTCGACGAGGGCGTCGTCGGTGAGCGGGCCGGCAGCGTAGAAGATGCCGCACCGGAACGGCCCATCCCACATGCGGGGGCCAACGAGCGGGCGGGGGGCGTTGACGACCACCCAGTTCTTCTCGGCGATTTCGGTGGCGTGCTCGGCGGGCCAGATGCCGGATGGGACATAACAGACTCGTAGGGTGTGCTCGTTCGTCACGTCACTCACCTCCTGCTCTCTCGGCGATGTTTTCCAGGATCTGGCGGATGAAGGCGACCGCGTCACGGGCTTGGCCGTCGAAGTCGTTCGGCCACTTGTCGAGGGCGTCGCCCAGCCGGTCGCTGGTGACCTCCGCCGGGTGGCGTCGGGGTCGAGGCATGGCGCCTGCTTTCTGGGTCGTCGTCAGGGTGTTCGGGGCTCAGAAGTTCAAGATCAGCTCGATGCTGTAGCGATCTTTGCCGAAGCCGCCGCTGCAGGCCGACCCGGGCCGCACCGCTGGCACCAGTCCGAAGCGGGGTTGGATCTCAGGAAGTATGGTGACTGGTGCACTGGTTCCGCCGCCGGTGCGGCTGGCGACAGCCCTCGAGGGGCTGCAGCGGGCTTGGCATCAAGCACCGGTCGCGCCCGCCTGAGGCTGGGCGGTCTGCTCACGGTGGGAACGCACCGCGAGGAGTATGCGGGCTGCGACGGTCTCGATGTCGTGGATCAGCTCCGGGGGCAGTTCGGCCTCCCATACGGTTTCATGGTGGGTTTTGTCAGCGCGCTGAGGCACGAAGTATGCGCCTGCGAAGCCGGTGATCTGGTCGTGGTTGGCGGCGGTCCTGTGGTTGAGCGTGACGCCGACCGTGTAGCCGCTCCCGTAACGGTTCTCGCTCTCCCAGAACAGCCACGGGAAGTAAGGGTGGCTGCAGTCGGCGCGCAGGCCCGGGATGGCTCGCACGCTATTGCGGATCGCCATACGGAACGCCTCGGCGGTGACGCTCTCCAAGTCCTCGATGTCGAGTGAACTGGTGGGGCGGCTCATGGGTTCGGTCTCCCGCGACTATGGGGTGGCAGGTTGGGAAGGCGGGGGTGAGGTGGCAAACCGCCACGGGTCGGACGGCCTGCTCAGGGGGCGTGCGGGGCACAGCGTGGCCCGCACGCGTAGGGGCGGGTGGCGGTGACCCCGCAGGGCCCTGATCCCCAGCCGCACGGGCCAGTCAGCGGGGTGGCCGGACGCGGCGTCGACGTGGTGACCGATGGCTGGTCCGCGGGCGGCGGTGGCGCTCCTTCTGCGCGTCCTGAACATCGGCAGCCGGGCTGCATGCAGTGGCCAGACGCTTCCCGCCAAACCTGGTCGAAGATGCGGAGCCCCTGCGACCATCGGGTGTAGGTGCCGCGGCCGCCGGTGTGACTGCCGTTGTTGTGCCCGCATCGGCCGCAGGGACGCTGCAGGTCAGCGGTGCCGGGTTCGGGCCACAGTGCGGGTCTTCTACCGTGTGATGGGGTTCGTCGTCTCCCGGTCACCGTTGACGATCATCCGTTTCTTAGCGCTGGTCATAGGCGTTGACTCGGGCCTGGGCAGGGCGTGGGCCAGGTGGCGGGGTGGTTTCGGGGACGGCCGCGCTCGCGCCGCGAAGGGGAGGTGTGTGGGAGACCTTGCCACGTGTTCCTTCGGTGGGGTGGTCCACCCGCCGCTCGGGTGGACCACTGGGTATTGCCTCAGTCGTGCTCGTATCCCGTGACCCGGATGGCGTACGGCGTGATCTCGACGGCGGCGTGGTCGCCGAAGGCCTCCAGCAGCACGTCGTCGAAGTGCCCGCCGCCGATCGCGTTCGACAGGGCGAGACAGCGGTCGTAGCGAGCTTCGTCGGGGCCCTCGTACGGCAGTTCCCGATAGGTGCGGGTCTCGTTGTTCCATATCCTGCGGCGTTGGCCGAGCGAGGGATTCTCACCGAGCTCGAGCTCGTACAGGTATTCCTCGAGTTCGTCTACGTCTACGTCTTCGACCTGCCGGTTCTGAGTGGTTCGAACCCACAGCGACCCGACGCCGAAGACGCACTCGTCTCCGTCGTTGAAGTACGGCGTGTACTGATGCCAGCCGAAGGAGACGATCGAGGGGTCGTCGAGAAGCGCCTGCAGCAGCGGCTGCAGCTCCTCCAGCGGTTTCTGGGGCGTCCTGGAGCGGCTGCAGATGTTGCCTTCGACGGGAATACCGAGGAAGTTCTTAGCGGGGCTGCTTATGGGGCAGTCCTTTCCTGAGAGGGGGTGAGGTTGAGGACGGATAGTGGTCTGTCGCTGGTTTTCGGGCCGCTCATCCACGGCTTGATCGGCATGCCGTCGAAGTAGTCCGTGGGCGAGGGAAGCCAGCCGAGGTCCTCGATGATGTGGCGCTCTGCGATCTCCCGGACGGGGATCTCCTTGCCGCAGACGGTGATTGTGACGCCGAACACCTTCTGGCACAGCCACACGCCGAGGGTGTGGTGGTACATCGCCCGATGTCGGACGTCTCCGACCACTTGCTTGCTGGAATCGAGGAATTCGTGAACGGGCAGGTAGTCGGTTGGCTCGCCGCCCCAGCGACGAGCGGAGGCCTTGGCGTGAAAGTAGGAGTTCAGGAGCCCACCTGGGTGAGGGTGTGAGGTCCGGCTGCGCCCATGCCGGCCGGACCAACCGCGAGCTGACGCTGGACGGACTGGGTCGGAGGCGGTGCGGCGGCCGCGGGGACCGGCTGTGCGGTGCTGGCTGGACGTTTCGCGGGTGTGGCTGGACGGGTGGCGGGTCCGCGGCTGGGGTCTGCGTATCGGCAGGTGACCCACTCGCGGTGATGTTGGCCCTTGCAATCGATCGTGGTGAGCTGGCGGTTCTTGTTCGCGAGCTTGTCGCGAAGCCATGTTTCGTGGTCGTCGATGTGCGTCTTCTCCAGCGCTTCGTAGTGCTGGAGGCGGTCGCCGAAAATGTCCCTGTCCGGAAATGCTTGTTTCCACATGCGGATGTACAAGCCGATGGCCGACTTCGTCAGCGTCGTGGCTCTGAGGGCTGGGCCCAGTGCGCAGAGCGCCTCGACCGCGGTGCCGGGTCGGGTGTCCTCACCGGCGATCACTCGGCCGAGCAGTTCGCGGCAGTGTGCTCGGAAGACGAACTCGGTGGTCATCCGGCGATGGGTCAGGCGGGAATACTGCGGTTTGAGCAGGGAAAAGGTGTGGAAGAGGACGTCTGCTTGAGTGGGATGGCGTCTGCTTGCGGCGGCGATCTCCTCTTCTGCCCAATCGACCTGATCGAGGGTGTTGTCGAGCTCGGATGCGGCGGCTCCCAGGATGGGAGTGAGCTCGGGGGCGGACTGCAGGAGGTCGGACAGCATGCTCTTCTTCGCTGAGCTGGTGCTGATAGGCGCTCCATTCGGGCTGATCGGTTTGAGGCGGCCGGGAGGTAGCAGCGGTCTGGCGGGATACGCGGCCACGCCACGGCGTCGGCAGGCCTACACCGCCGGTCGGCGCGTCCCGGTTTGGCACAGGCGGCACCATGTGTCGCGCGCCCACGAGGTGCAGTCCCAGTGATGTGTTCCGTGGTGGGTCAACAGGTGCAGTTGGAAGGCGTTGAGGGCGCCGTCCTGGTGCAGGGCGCTCACGTAGGGGTCCGTGGGGGTGGAATGCGGCAGGTGGCACTCGACATAGGCGTTGCCGATGGCTCTCCACTTCGGCCCTGCGCCGACGAGCACGTCGGCGATGCGGAACTCCACTTGTGGGGCGCCGATCGTGACCTCGATGCCGTCGATGGGCTCGTGGGGGCTCGACATGTGGCCCGGGCACGGTGCCGCCAGGCGCCCTGGCCAGCCCCGGTGTGCGTTGATCGTGTCGATCGTCGTGATGACGCTCTCGGGCGTCTGGTTGAGGGCGTGTGAGATCGATGCCGTCATGACAGTTTCCGTCCGGTGGTGAACTAGGCGCGGCGCGCGGACTTTGCGTTGGCGCGGCGGCGCCTTGCGGACGTCAGCTGGAGTGCCGAGATGAGCCGGGCTCAGGTGCCTAGCCTGTGCTCCGCTGGAAGAACGCCTGGTTGGAGCGGTGCCAGGAGTTGTCGCCGTCATAGATGGTCAGGTCGTGCGGCCTGTCCTCGGTCTGGGTGTAGACGATCTGAAAGTACGGTCGCGCCAGGGTCTCTCCGTGGACGACGAAGCCGCGCGGGGTCGGCGCTGCCTGGACGATGCGAAACTCCCGTTCGCCGTACCCCTCAAACGTCATGGTCACGTGGGCGCCAGCGGCCGGCCGCATCTCACTGCTCATCGGCGTCTCCCGCATTGGCTCTGTCGACCACCTCGCGAGCTGCGGACAGGACCGCCGAGGTGGATGCCGCAGCGGCCAAGATGCCGGACACCTTCAGCGGGTCGACGTCGTCTTCGGATTCGACTGCCCGGTCGTCGGCGTGGAGGGCCTGCTGGTTGTCGTCGTTCTCCTCGTCGGTGAGGATTCCGGACGTGGTCAGGATCTCGTCCATGAAGGTCCTCTCGATCTGGCCCTGCCAGCAGGTGTGCTCGCTGACGTGTGAGTCGTAGCCGTCCAGGCGCCAGGCGATCAGGTCATGCCACTCGTGATCGGTCAGCGGGGTGGATCGGCCGTGGTACTCCTTCAGGTGGGCGTCGAACACCGTGCGGTCCAGGTAGTTGACGGCGATGTTGGTGTAACGGGCCAAGGTCAGGACGGCGGCGGTGCCGTCGCCGTCGTGCTGGCGGAGCAGTTCCGCGCAAGCATTGTCGGCGTGGTCATGTGGGTGCGGGTTCGATGACGTCAGGTTGGTCTCCACATTGAGGGGGATCTGGCGTTGCGTGGCCGCGGCCCTGCGCTATCAGGGCCGCGGCCGATTGTTTGGCGGAGTCGCTCCACGCAGATCGGGCAGGCCTCGCAGCTCAGTCGATCTTGACGAACCAGCGGGCGATCTCGTCAGCGAGCCAATGCGAGGTCGGGCAGCTCGAGGTGCCGGGATGCTCCAGGGTGACCCAGGTTCCTGCCGTCCCGTTCCGGGAAGCGTCCTTGATCTCGGTGACCCAGCCGATCGAACCGCAGTCGCTGGCGAACGCGTTCTTCATCAGCTGGTTGCCGATGCTGAGCGGAACCGTGATGCGCTCGCCGTCCCACGGCATGTATTCGACCATGACGGTGGGGACGCCCGGCGTCTCCTCGCTGGCCCGCTCGCGCAGAATCCGCAGGATCTCGGCGCGGATCTTGGGATACAGCGCCCGCGACGGCGGTCGGGCGCACCGGGAGAACCGCCTGGCCAGCATGTCGTCGTCGGGCTCGGGGTGGCTGTGTCGTTCCGGGGTTTCGGCCAGGAATCTGGCGGCGAACCGGGTGACTCGCTGAGCCGTTCTGGCGGCGTCGCGCGGTGTGACGGGGACCGGGGCGGCCAAACGCTTGAGCACGTCGATGCCTACGAGGGACGTACGGTTGTCGTCCCACAGGACCGCCTGCAGCGCGTCGCGCGGGCCGGCCTGGATACCGTACGTGGTTCCGGCGACGTCACGCTCGCTGCTGCGGAGCGCGACCCGGGTGCCGTCGGCGTAGAAGGTTCGGGCGGGCGCGGAAGCGGAGGCGGGGTAGGTCAGGTCGTCGAGGAGCGGCATAACGCTCATGTGGTGAGCTGTTCCTTTCCTAGCGGCTGGGCGAGAGCCGCCCGCGTTGGGAGCCGGGGTCAGTGGTGGGCGGCCAGGGCTACGAAGGTGGTGGGATCCCCGGCCGCCGGGTCGGGGTCTTCGGCTTGGGTGATGTGGCCGGTGAGCGGCTGATATCCGTCCGCGCTGGCCGGCGCGGTGACCCACACCTGCAGGTGCTGAGGGAACTGCTGCAGCCGCTGGATGAGTTCTCCGACCGTGACGCGCTCGGCGGCAGCGGGGTCGGTGTGTACCTGCAGGACACGGGCGACCAGCGCGATGCCGGGGCTCAGGAGGTCGATGATGTGGAGGGCGAGGCCGCTCTCGTGCTCCTCCCGCTCGGTGTAGGCGTCGATCGCTGAGGCGAGCTCGGCGGCGAAGCGGAGGAGTTGAACAGTCCGGAGCGGATCATCGCTTGCGATCGCCTGGGCGACATCCAGGGCGAGATCGGCAAGGTTCGGAGCGATCGTCTTGATGTCGGCGCTGAGGGCATGGCCCGCGCTGACATTGAGTGCGGCGCCAGCCGGATGCTCGAGGTTCCACGCATGGGTGAGGCTCTCGATGGCGGCGGACAGCGTGGCGGCACGCCCGCTGAACTGATCCTGCGCGAGGAGGGTGCGGCTGCTGGCCGGTTGTGGACCAGTCGAAGGACAGGGGTACGCGGCCGTTTGAACGCCTGCTTCAGGTGCAGCGAGCTCGTCTCGGTCGCCACGGCGCATGCCGGCCACGATGGTGGCGATGGCATCTGGGACGCTCGAGGCGCCGATGGCCGCATCAAGCGCCTCGACGTCGCCGGAGGACAGCGGGCCCGCCCACTTCTCAAGCTGTTCGTGCGTCAGGACGATGCCGGTGGGGCGGCGCAGATGCGGCGGCAGGTCGGGTTCGGCGATCGGCGCCCACCAGTCCGGCGACAAGTCCGCGATCTCGTCGAAGGTTCTCTCGCTCAGGTCGGTTCGGGTAAAGCAGTAGCCGGTTGCGTGATGTTCCTGATTGGCGCTGATATGCAGGCCGGCGTCGTAGCGCCGGCGAGCCTCCTGCATGGGGATGTGTTCGATGGGGCCGGTCCAGGCCATGATCAGCTCCTGGTGTCGGTCGTGTGCGGATTCCGCGGGGACACTGCGATGAGGGCAGGGGGTGGCCAGCGGAGGCGATGCAGCGGTTGTCGCTGGCGGGGCTGCCCCGGTCGGCGCCGGGCGACTGCTCAGGACGGCGACGGGTGCGGGGCCTGGCCGCCGGTACGGCGGGTGGTCATCTCGCCGTGGTGGCTGGCGTGACACCCCACACCTGCAGGTAGGGCGGTCAGGTCGTAAGGTGGCCGCGGGCTTCATGTTCGAGGTTCACGCGGAACCTTCGCCACACGTTTGGGTCCGCCCGGTCCGGCCATTCGGCGTCCAGTCGTTCAGCCTGCTCGGCAGCTGCCAACGCCTGGGCGAGCTCGCCACGACGGGCCGCGTTCTTGGCTTGCGCCATGAGGTTGCCGATCTGGCGGTCACGCGCCTGGTAGCGGCGGCGTTCATCCTCCTGACGGTCAAGCTCTCGCTCGAGGGCAAGGTGCTGTTGGTAGGCGTGATCGGCGAGGTTGATGTCACGGATCACCGTGCGGACGGCCGGCCACCGGGCGGCCAGATCCGGGTGGCCCCAGGCGATGTCGGGAGCGGCCTGTTTCAGAGCCTCGGCGTAGGCTTCGGCTTGTTTCACCTGCCAGAAGGTACGGCCTTCGGCGAGGTTGAGGCCGCTTCCCGGATCGGCGACTGTCCAGGGCCGGTTGTAGTAGTTCGGACCGGTGCGGTACAGCAGGAACCTGCCGTGCTCTGCCAGGGCGCTGCTTGCGGCGTACCAGGAGCAGGCGTTGTGCACGTCATGGGCCTGCTCGGCGTACCGGGCGTCGTCGGCGTAGTCGCCGCCGGCTTTCAGATGGTTGAGGATCTGCTCGATGTCGCCGAACCGAACTGGCCGCAACGGCATGGCCCGCACGATGGGTGGCCGCGCCCCGAGGTGGTCGTTGCCGATGAGTTGTTCGGCCAGTTGCTGCCACGGCGTGGTCTGTTCGCTCGGCAGCGGCCGGCCGTCGGCGCTGGATCGGTGGGCGCGTGCCTCGGCGTAGTCGAGCGCCCCGCGTAGTTCCTCTCCGGACAGGCGGGGTGCCCGGGCCGCGACAGCTGCGCGGGCGGCTTCGATCCCCGACCGGTAGTCGTAGCCGGGGTCGGACAGCTGGTGAGTTCGCCGGGTGAACCCCACGACGGCCAGGCGCACGGCATCGCTGGCGGCAAGGTGTTCGCCGGTCTCGGTGCTGCGATCCGCGCGCCCACGAACGCAGACGGCAACCTGATCGAGGATCTCCGGGGCGCTGTCGGGCGGAACGGCCAGCGTGATCTGCTTCCAGAGTCCGTCCAGGACATGGTCCTCATACCAGTCCAGCAACGAGACGAAGACAGCAGCGGCCGCTGCGGGGATACCGAAACCGAAGGCCGCCTCACGAACGAGTGCGCCCATGAGGGCACGGTGCCGATGCGGCACATCAACCGATGGTGGCGAGCCTCCCGGCAACGAGGAGTGCTGCGTTCCTTTCCGGAGGACGTCGTTACTCCTCACAGCTCAGGAGCGCGGCCAGCACCTCCTCGCGGATGCGGCCGCCCGCGTCGTTCCAGTTCATCAGCCATTTCTGTGCGGATAAATTGTCCTGCTGCCCATCACGGCCTAGCTTCTCAGCGAGCACCTCGAGGGTGTTGTCCACCGCCCGATACTTGGCCGCAGCGGCAGGATCGGCGTGCTGCACGCGGGCACGAGCGCCCGGCATCATCGCCTTGGGCGGAAGGCCAGTGGCCCGGGAGATGGCCTCAACGAGGCAGACCTTGCCCTGATGGGGCGGGCCATCGCCGCTGACATAGTGCATTTGGGTCCAGCCGAGGCGACGCAGGATGCCGATAGCCTCGCGGCAGAGGCGACTGGGCTCGAGCTCGGATGCGGCGCTCTGCGGGGAGAGCCACTCCATGATCAACCTCCTTTCATGTGGGTCGTGAACGCGGCGGTTCGGGGGAATGAGCACGCCGGAGGATCATCGGCCGCCGCCCGACCGGCCAGGTGGCCAGCCGGGCAGGTGCTCGTCGTGTCGTTGCTGAGCGCGTTCGCCAGCCGCATCCTCGCCGTCAACGCGCGGTCAGGTCACCTGCGGCGGCGCCGCCCAGAACCTGGGCGGCGTTGCAGGTCGGCCTGCAACTGGTCGCGGACGGCGGCCCACCTGCTGGCCCGTTCGTCCTTGTCGGGCAGCGACGAGGCCAGATAGTCGACCCACGCTGCGCACATACCGTCGGCGTAGTCGATTGCTCCTTGCAGCTGTGCCACGTCGAGCGTGGCCACGTCGACGGTCTCGCCGTCGTGCATGTGCTGAGCGGTGTCCGCACCCGCCACATACGCTGGAGGCGGATCGGGCAGAGCACGGCGACGCCGCTCTGCGGCGATGGCGCCCACTTCGATGGCACCGATTTGGTAGACGAGGATGTCTTCGCCGTGCGGTCTGCCGATCCAGAGCCTGCGGATCTCCGCGACTGCTTGTGGCCGTACATCCAGCACAGCTCGGGCGGCAAAGGCCAGCCGGTTCAACTCCGGCTCGGGAACACTCCACAGCTCGCGGAAGCGGACGCGGGTGTCCCTGGCGATGGAGGAGGCGAACAGGTCGTCCAGTTGGGCAATCATCCCTTCGACAGCCTCGGGCTGAAGCCCGTACATGCGCCCGGCCAGGGTGATGCTCTCCCGGGTGGGGGCCGCATGCTCCATGACCTCGTCACGCTTGAACAGCACCCGGCGCCGCCCGCAGTCGCGACGTCCCCGGGCCAGACGCCGAGCCGCGCCCCGATTTCGCCGGCGAATGGTTCACCGAGCTGGTCGGGCGCGCGATCAACGGCATCGAGCTGCCCGACTACGCGGGGGTGCCGGACTCCGCAGCCCCGGCCGGATCGCTGATCACCTTGTCGGCCAAGCCGTAGGTGTCACATAACGTCTCGAGAGGGACCACAGACCTACGGGCATCCCTGCAGTGAGCACGCCCTCGCCAGTTGATCTTCGGCTGGATACTGCCAACTTCGATGACGCAAACACCAGTATTTCGACTCGCGTCAAACTG
This sequence comes from Nonomuraea sp. NPDC049784, assembly GCF_040659615.1. NCBI lineage: Bacteria > Bacillati > Actinomycetota > Actinomycetes > Streptosporangiales > Streptosporangiaceae > Nonomuraea > Nonomuraea sp. NPDC049784. Next base: position 5,095 of record NZ_JBFAMX010000092.1, on the reverse strand, counting down.
ACAGTGCCCAGGAAGGAGCAGCTCTCACTGTCACCTTCGCTGCGTCCAGACATTGTTGTTGTCTGGCATCTCGCAACCTGATAGCTGGGCACCGCAAGGGATACCGGATGTGATAACTGTGGGTCGGAACTGATGGTGGGCCCGCTTCGGCACTTGGCTCTGGTGGCCGAACCGCTGCCGGGGTTCGCTTCGTGGGTCGATCGGATGGCAGTTCGGAACCGGTGTCCGGCGGGGTCGATGGCCGAGTTGCTGGGGCTGGACCCGCTGTAGTTGAGGAACTTCACCTGCGCGGGCGCGACCTGCGCGGCATTGTAGAAGTTCTTGTTCTTAACCAGCAACGCGTCACCGGGGTTGCCCCCGGCCCAGTATGTACGGGCTGGCGGAGACGTCCTTCGGGCGGTGCGAAGGCCAGGCACCTTCTCGCCCAGCGCGAGGGATCCTCGCGCGCCGTCTCAGCAGCCGCGCTGGTGCCCCTGGAGGTCTTCTGCTTGTCCCAGAAGTCGGCGAGCAGCGGGGGACGAACTTCGCGCTGGGATTGCTCATGTCTTGGTATCTTGACCGTCTTGTCGTCCATGATCTCCACGTCGGCTACGGCGCTCGCCGCGCCCGGCGTGACCGCGAATGTGGTGCTGCCGGTGGTGTAGGCCAGCCCGATGGACAGCTTCACATCCTGGACGTCACCGACTTGCCATCGGACCAACCTGCCGCTTGGGTGCACGCGGATCGTGATCGAGGAGTTGTCAGGACGCCATCTCCCAGCCGGCCGTGACACCGGGATATAGCAAATTGAAATCGGTCAGGTGGTGTGACTCAGCCGCGCCTCATCGCGTGGTAGCCAAGGAAAGAGTTGCCCTTGGGGCGCTCACGGGTTGACCGGCGCCGGTACGGGTCCGCCGGAGGTGGTCACAGGGGCAGGTTGCCAGTGAAGACATGTTCGGACAGCCAGGTGGCGGCCGCCGTGAGGACCCCGGTGTGGAACAGGGGCGATAGGAACGGTCCGATCTTTCCGGTGAGGCGAAGGGCGCGCTTCCAGAGCGGCCCGGTGCACGGCTGGCAGGCCGCGCAGCGGCACGGGGTCGATACGGAGGGGTTCTGGTCTGGGCTCACGGGGTCGCGGGATCGCGGCTCGTTCATGGCTGGCCTCTCTCATGCTGTAGGTCGCCTCCGGGGCGCTTCTTAGAACCTCCGGGGGATGTCGGACACTGTTGAGATTGACCGGACACTACGATCGCGCCAAACCCGCGTCAATAATCTCCAGATGGTGTGAGGCTAATGTAACTTTCCTTCATGCCCGGTTTGAGATGCCGAAACTCTTTGGGATCGAGAAACCCTCTCCGGCCCAGGGCCTTCGGTGAATGTCACCACCCACCCGCCCGTCGGACTGATGCTGGCAGTCACGCTGCGCAGTGTCCGCTACTGGACAGGTGGTCGTCGCAGTCTCAGTGTCGAGATGGCTGACAGGTTGATCCGGTCCACGGCCAGTGTGCCGCCCCGGTCGAGTGCCGCCAGCGCAGGCGGCACGAGTCGCCAGCAGCCCGGGCGGCCGCTCGACCGCCGATGCCAGCGCTTTGGCCGCCGCCGACCTGGTCACCACATCACGGCGGCAACGCGCGGTATGGCCGCCTGTGGGGCAGGTACGCCGAGGCTCCGAGCCCGTAGGCGTCCAGCCGCCCGCCCTCGGGCAGCTCGCAGGCAGCAGCGCCCGCTAGCCGATGATGTCAGCACGCAGCAGCGGCGCGAGCCGCACGGCGGGCAAGCGCCGAGTCGTCGAACAGCCCATCGGGTAAGTGGTTGTACGGCGCCGTGGCGGGATCGCGGTCCGCCGGTCGGGCGCTCAGGAAAGCGAACACGCCCGAGACCTCCAGCACGTACGAGAAGTCCTCCAACTCCATCACTGGCAGCGGCGAGACGAAATACCCCGCTACGACCCCTGGGCCGGATGCTCGCTCTGGGCACGAATACTGCGACGATTACCACCCCACCGCGGTCACCAACCGGGTCCTCAACCATCTCAAGATCAGAACCGTCGACCCAGCACTACTCAAACCGCTCGCCCTCTGGGAACCAGGCGCACCACACCACCTGCACCCGGCCGAGACCCTGGAACACCTGGGCGTGCCCGAGGCCGCGCTGCTCCTGGCTGGCGAAGGACTACGTCTCTGGCAGAGCGTTACATCGCCCCAAATTGACCTAAGCGGGAGAAGCACAAGGCAGGGATCGGACAGACAGGTAGAACGTCAAACCAATTGGTAGTTTCTGATCATGTCCGGCGCCGACTTCCCTCCTCTCCGTGTGACCTACCTCAAGCACGGACCCGAAGCCTTCCCCATCCGGGAGTGGGCGCAAGCCAATGGCTACCTGGTCAGTGAGCGTGGCCGGCTGGCCTCGAACATCGTTGACGCCTTCTTCGCCGCCCATCCCGAGGCCTACGAGCAAGCAGAGAAGGTCGAGATGGTCCGCGCCACCGCGAGAACTCCCGGCGCGTCGCCAGAAGACTACGGATGGGAAAAAGGCAACGCGCTCGGCGACATCTACACCATCGTCTTCGTCCGCGGGCTCGACGAGCACGAGGTGCTTCGCCGGATCGGGGCCGCAGACAAGGACATCCGGCTCATCACGGACGAGGACTACTCCCAGCCGGAAGGACCGGAGATCATCACCGTGAGACGAATCGAGGACTGGACGATCGCCATCGAGGACTGCGGCTGGCGAGCCTCACACATGGAGGCCCTCTGCCCTCTATCCCGCGACGGCGGAGAAGCCGTGACGGTGATGCGCCATGACTACGCCGCCCGGCACCGCCTCGCCTACGCCATCGACGGGCAATACCTCACCGACATCAACCCGACCTTCCCCATCGAGAGGCATGGCACGGATCCTGACCGGCTCAATCGACACCTTCGTGAGCTCGGCATTGATCCAGCCGCCGACGACCGCATCGACAACGCCATCCCGGCCGCCCTGGCAATCGCCAGCCGGATCACCGGCGTTGTGATCACCCCAGAACACCTTCGCCGCCCCATTCTCGGCGCCGCTATACCCGGCGCCTACTGATCACCTTGACCACCCTTCGTGACCTCGGCACCATGCCGACATGAGTGCCGGCCTGGTCATCGCGATGCCTCTCCGCCAGTAGGGGCTCATCTACGCATCCATGGACAGGGATGCCAGCGTCGAGACAATAAACGGCGACCACCGGCATGTGGGTGAGCATGGCGGCCGCCCCGTTGACGAACTTCACCATCTCCGGCCCGCCGCCGGAGTCGTACGCCTCCAACCGTGATTGATTTGGGTGGCGCTGGGCGTCTGCGGGGGTGGTCAGCTCGGTGGTGGGGGCCCGCATAGCCGAGGGCGGGGAGGCGTCCGCGGCGCAGGGCGGCGGCCCGCCCATGTACTGGGCGCCTCACGAGCCGTGGACGACATACGCCGCGAGGCACAGTAGCGCCCTGGACCGCGGGCTCCCGCCGCGTCCCCTGCTCTTCCACGAGGACGCCGAGCTGGTGATTACTCGGTGACGACGAGCCGAACGTAATCGCTCCTCCGCCCGTCTGGAGCCTGCCACGCTGCCAGTCTGGCAGGCAGGCCAAGGCCGCGCTTCGCGCGGTCGCCCCTTTGGGGCGAGCCTGCCTGCCAGACTGTGGCCGCGTGGCGAACGGCCCCCAGACGGCGAAGCGATTACGAGACGAAGCCTCCTTGGACGAAGTCACTAGAGGCAGCCATGGGTCTCTTGGACGGATGCCTCTGCTGACGACGTGGCTGACCCCGTATGTGGAGGCATCAAACGGCTTTTCGCTGCCGGGCGAGGTGTCATGTCGCAGCGGTGCACCCTTACTCTGCCGGTCTGGCTTCAGAGGATCACTGTCCGCGTTCTTCTGCAGGTGATGACAGATTGCTTCTGCCGACAGGCGGTCGGCGACCGCCAAGGCGATGATTGGCCGGTAGCGAGCGCTTCCAAATCAGCGCAGCTCGATGCGGAGTTTGTTCGCGTCTCCCCGCAGCAACGCCTCACGCACCACCATCACCGTGCCGGTGGCGTCGGTCAGGGCGACGAGGTACTCCAGGACGGGCGTGCCCGCCGCCAGGCCGAGAGCATTCGCCTCCTCCCGCGTGGGCATCCTGGCGATCACGTCCACCGTCTCGGACGCAATTGTCACCCCAGTCCTGGTCATGAGCTCGTGATCGGACTCAGCCAACTCGAACGGTTCGTCGAGCTCAGGCAGTGACTCAAGGACACGGCGAGGATAGTAGGACTTGACCTGAGGGTTCCGGTTGGCCACCCGCCGGACCACTTGCTCCTCACCGGGCATGAGGTCAGCGATGTGAGGTGGCGCGACCATCTTCGTGACCTCAACCAAGCGAGTCGGGTCACCGCTGGTCCCACCACCTTGGGCTGGCGCGACTACTTCGCGCTGGTAGGCGCGGACAAAGACACCTCGGCCGTGTTCCGCGCGGGTAAGGCCGGCTTCCTGCAGCTCTCGAAAGGCCTGCCGGATGGTGTGCGTGCTGACGTTGCCGAACTTGCGCTTCAGCTCAGCCTCCGAAGGCAGTCGGTCCCCTGGGCCATACTTGCCGGCTTCGATGTCCGCTCTGATGGACGCGGCGATCTGCGTGTACAACAACTGCCGCTCTGCCATGTCCACCATTCCCGGTCGAGTGCGCGTTCTGTCTGCGCATGCGTCAGTGACGCTCTGGCGCCCGGCTACTGACCTATCGGTAAACCCCTTCAACGTCAAACGCTCCTTGCACAACTCATACGTATAAGTTAACTTATGCGTATGAGTTGGCCAAGAGGGGCAGTGATCGCCCGGTTCGCATCGGCAAGCGCAGAAGGAGGCGCCACCTCTCCCACCGTGGGTGTGGTGCGCATCGATGAGCAGATCAGGGCGGCGAGCGATGGTCCCGTCGGATCGGCCACCCTCGAGTCGGGCGGTCGGGCCCTGCCCAGCGCGCGCGCCAGCTGGATCGCCAACGCGTACGCCGGAGGTGGCAACAAATGACAGGAATCCTGCTGATCGTCGCGGCGATCTTCCTTCCGCCCGCCGTGCTCGTCTACGCCCGGCGCGACGACACGCTCTATCACCTCACCGTCCAGCAG
>NZ_JBFAMX010000091.1:0-27821 GCF_040659615.1 Nonomuraea sp. NPDC049784 | reverse complement strand
ATCCTGCTCGGCGCGCTCCCGTCCGTGCTGCCCCGCCGGGCCGCCCGGATGGTCACCGGCGCGGTCAACGCCCTGGTGGCCTTCCCCGGCCTGCTGCTGGCCATGTTCACGGCAGTGGTCAGCGGGCTCGGCGCGCGCGGTGCGGTGCTCGGAATCGGCGTGGCCATCGCGCCCGGCTTCGCGCGGCTCACCCAGACCCTGGCCGCCTCGGTCGCCGGCGCCGACTACGTGGCCGCGGCCCGCATGCTCGGCGTGCACCGCCGCCGCATCCTCGCCCGGCACATTCTGCCCAACATCGCCGAACCGCTCATCCTCAACCTCGCCCAGTCGCTCGGCGGGGCGCTGCTCGGCCTGGCCGGCATGTCGTTCCTGGGCCTCGGCGTGCAGCCGCCGGACTTCGACTGGGGGCGCCTGCTGTTCGACGGGTTCGCGCGGATCTACGTCACCCCCGTGGTCGCGCTCGGTCCCGCGGCGGCCGTCGCGCTGGCCGGCATCGGCTTCAACCTGCTGGGCGACACCCTGGCCAGGGCCGCCGCCCGCTCCGCGGCCGGGCAGCACGATACCGTCCGCCCTGAGCCGCCGGAACCCGCCGGGGAGCCGGACCCGGACGCCGTCCTCGACGTCCGCGACCTGACCGTCTCGTTCCCGGGCGGCTCGACCCCCGTACGCGAGCTGTCTCTGACCGTGGCGCCGGGGGAGATCGTCGGCCTGGTGGGAGAGTCCGGCAGCGGCAAGAGCCTGACCGCCGCCGCCATCGGCGGCCTCGTTCCCTATCCCGGCTCAGTGACGTACGGCCGGCTGCGCCTCGGCGGCGCCGACGTCGCCACCTTGTCCGGCAAGGAACTGGGCACCGCGCTCGCCATGGTGTTCCAGGACCCGATGGCCTCGCTCAACCCCGCGCTGAAAGTCGGTGGCCAGCTCGCCGAGGTGGCCGTCGTCCACCAGGGCGCGAGCCGCTCGGACGCGCGCCGCCGCGCCGTGGACCGGCTGGGCCACGTCCAGCTGCCCGACCCCGCCAAGCACGCCGCCCAGCATCCGCACGAGCTGTCCGGCGGCATGCGCCAGCGCGCGGTCATCGCCATGGGCCTCATGGGCACGCCACGCCTGATCATCGCCGACGAGCCCACGACCGCCCTCGACGTGACCGTGCAACGGCAGATCCTGAGGCTGCTGCGTGAGGTCGTCGAGGAGACGGGCGCGGCCCTGCTGTTCATCTCCCACGACATCGCCGTCGTCGGCGAGCTGTGCGACCGCGTCGTCGTCATGTACGCGGGCCGGGTGGTCGAGGAACTGCCCGCAAACCGGCTCGCCGACGGTGCCGCGCACCCCTACACCAAGGCGCTCATCGCGTCCCTGCCCGACCTCGACACCGACCGGAGCCGCCCGTTGGCCGGCATCCCCGGCACCCAGCCGACCCCGGCGCAGGTCGGCATGGGCTGCGCGTTCGCCGCCCGGTGCTCGCTCGCCACCGAACAATGCCGGACGGAACGCCCCGAACCCGTCGTCCACGGCCCGCGGCAGCGGGTCGCCTGCTGGGAGGTCACCTCGTGAGGATCGAAGGGCTGACCGTGCGCTACGGCGGCTTCACCGCGGTCGACGACGTCACCCTGGAGATCCCCGACGGCCACGTCGTCGGTCTCGTCGGCGAGTCGGGGTCGGGCAAGTCGTCGCTGGCCAGGGCCGTGAGCGGGCTCGTGCCCTACACCGGCCGGATCGAGGGCGCGTCGCGGGTCCAGATGGTCTTCCAGGATCCGTACGCGTCGCTGGACCCACGCATGACGATCGGCGAGACGGTCGGGGAGGGCATCGACAAGCGCCGCCGTGCCAAGGAGGTGCCGCGGCTGCTCGGCCTCGTCCACCTGCCCGCCGAGCTGGCCGGGCGCTACCCGCGCGAGCTGTCGGGCGGCCAGCGGCAGCGGGTGGCGATCGCCCGCGCCCTGGGCGGCGACCCCGCCCTGCTGGTCGCCGACGAGATCACCGGCTCGCTCGACGTGTCGGTCCAGGGAGCGGTGCTCAACCTGGTCCGCGGGCTGCGCGACGAACTCGGACTGTCGATGTTGTTCATCTCGCACAACCTGGCAGTCGTCCGGTACGTCGCCGACACGATAGCCGTCATGCACCACGGCCGGATCGTCGAGCACGGGCCGGCCGAGCAGGTCGTCGGCGAGCCGGCGCATGACTACACGCGCGCGCTGCTGGCGGCGGTGCCACGGCTCAGAGGGTGATCCACTCGGTGGAGGTGGTCACCTCGTCGAGCACCTCCGGGATCGGCGCGACGCCGAGTCCGGGGCCGGTCGGCACCTTCAGGTGCCCGTCCGCCAGCTCGAACGGCTCGGTGATGTCGGTGGCGTAGTAGCGGCGCGATCCCGAGGTGTCGCCCGGCAGGGTGAACCCGGGCAGCGCCGCGAGCGCCACGTTCGCGGCCCGGCCGAGCCCGGTCTCCAGCATGCCGCCGCACCAGACGGCGATCCCGTTGGCTCGGCACAGGTCGTGGACACGGCGCGCTTGGAGGTAGCCGCCGAGCCGGCCCGGCTTGATGTTGATGATGGAGCAGGAGCCGAGGGCGATCGCCGCCGCGGCGTGCTCGGCCGACTCGATCGACTCGTCCAGGCAGATGGGCGTCTTGAGCTTCCGGGCGAGCCCGGCGTGCTGGACGAGGTCGTCGTTGGCCAGCGGCTGCTCGATGAGCAGCAGGTCGAACGCGTCAAGGCGGGCCAACTGCCGGGCGTCCGCCAGCGTGTACGCGGCGTTCGCGTCGACCTGGAGCAGCAGGTCGTCGCCGAACCGTTCGCGTACCGCGCGCACCGGCTCCACGTCCCAGCCGGGCTCGATCTTCAGCTTGATGCGGACGTAGCCCTCGTCGAGGTAACCCGCGACGGCGTCGAGGAGCTGCGGGACGGAGTCCATGATGCCGACCGACACCCCGCACGGCACCCGGGTCTTCGCCGCGCCGAGGAAACGCCCGAACGATTCGCCGGACGCCCGCAGCTGCGCGTCGAGGACGGCCGTCTCCAGGGCGGCCTTGGCCATGCGGTGACCCTTGATCGGCTCCAGGGTGCGGCCGACGTCGTGGACGCCGAGCGTCTTAGGCAGGGCGGGCAGCAGGAAGCGGCGGATGACGTCGGCGGCGCCGTCGGCGTACTCGGGGGAGTAGAGGGGCTCGGACATGGCCACGCATTCGCCCCACCCCTCGGCGTCCGGTGTCACGACCCGGACCAGCAGGATGTCGCGGGTGGTCTCCGTGCCGAACGAGGTGCGGAACGGCGCTACGAGCGGCATCGCGATCCGCCGCAGCTCTACTCCAGTGATCTTCACACTCTCTCCACTACATAGAACGACTTCTCGCAGAACCCGGTCACCTGACGGCCTTCGGCCATCAGGCCCCCTAACACGTCCCGCACGGCGTGCCGCCACGCCTTGGCCGCGCCCGGATCGGTCCGCCGCAACGCCTCGATGTCGGCGGGCAGGCCGACCAGCACCGTCGGCGCGTCGGCGCGCCTGACGACGGGTCGCCCGCCCTCGTCCGCGAGTGCCACGACGGCGTCCTCGGGCACCGGTGTGACGTTCGGTTCCCGGCGTGCGAGGGCTTCGACGTGGGGTGCGGTGAGCGGCCAGGAGGCGAGCAGGCGATCGGACTCGTCGCCCTGGTTGATGGCGTCGTCCATGACGCCGTAGAAGCAGGGCAGGTACTCCTGCGGGTGGGCGCCGAGTTTGGACAGGTTGAAGTGGGCGTTGCGGCGTACGAGCGGGTCGTAGGTCCAGGTGATGCGCTCCAGGCCGCGTTCTAGGGCCCAGCGCCGCTGGTGCAGCTTCAGCTCCAGCCCGACGCCCCGCCGCACCGTCGTGCCGGTGATGTGGGAGTGCAGCGTGCCGTCCGCGGCGAAGAACCCGACCGAGCCGCCGACGAGCCGGTCACCGTCGAAGGCCCCCGCCACGTAGTTGCCGGCATGCGAGAACGCGCACATCAGCTCCAGCGTGACGGGCGGGTCGCCGCGTTCGAAGTGCCAGATCTCGTTGTACAGCTGAAGGACCCGCTCGAACTCCGCGATCTCATGGATCTCCCTGACCGCGATCAACTTGCCGCCTTTCCTCCCGGATGTTCACTGGCGACGGTATTCCATGGTGCGGTCGGCGTATTCGTGCCGGACGACCAAGAGGAGGCGCGCGTTCGTCGAAGCGCACGGGGCGGTCGAGTCCTTCTTTGACTTGACCTTGCCTAGATCCGTTCCACGCTTCCAGGGGATTGACAGCCAGACCCCACCCACGCTCAGCGCCACGGTGCCGAGGGCGAAGCGCGTCTTCATGGACGGGGGGACCCGCAGCTACGACCTCGTCTCGCAGGACCTGGCGGACGCCGACCGTCTGGGCCACCCACTCTTTCCCTATTGGTTGCGCGGGACGTATCGCCGGCCCGCAGGCGTCCGGCCCGGAAGCGCCATTCGACACCATCGCGCGCACGCGTACGAGCCGGCGGCGACCAGCGGCAGGGCGACACGTGTTGCTCGTCAGGGTGGGGAGCAGAGAGCGTCGCGGATCGTGTCACGGAGCCAGCGCTGTGCCGAATCGGTGTCGAGTCGTGCGTGCCAGAGCAGTCGTACGTCGATTTCCGGCAGATCCGCGGGGATGGGAAACCAGCGGATGCCGAGGGCCTGGCCGTACTGCTCGGCGAGGCGTTGAGGGACGAGTCCGATGTAGTGGCTGGATGCGACCAGGAGCGCGGCGACGGCGAAGGTGGGGACGACGGCTGCGACGTGGCGTTGGAGGCCCGCGGCGTCGAGCGCGTCGTCGAGTGGTCCGCGGGCGCGTCCACGGCGCGAGGCCGAGACGTGGGGATATTGGCACAGGTGCGTCAACGTCGGCCGGCGGCGATGGCCCAGTGGGCTGTCGGCGCGGACGACGCCGACCATGTGTTCGCGGTACAGCACGGCTGTCCGGATGTCGGGAGCGGCGACGTGGCCGGCGCCGATGTCCAGATCGACCGAACCGTCGCGGAGAGCCTCAATGCTCTCACTGCCCTCCGTGACGAAACGCAGTGTCACACCTGGGGCGACCGCGGCCGTGGCTTCGACCGCCGCCGACACCAGGGTCGCGGCCACGCCGTCGTTGATGCGGATCGTGAAGGTGCGCTTGAGGTCGGCGATCGTGACCTCGCGGTCAGCGCTGATCAGTGCCGACGCCTGCTCGAGCAGCGACCGCACCCGCGGCGCGGTTCGAAGAGCGAACGGGGTGGGAGCCATTCCACGGCCGGCGCGTACCAGGATCGGGTCGCCCATCGCCCGCCGCAACCGGCCGAGCGCCCGGCTGGTCGCGGGGATGGACAGGTGAAGGCGCTCGGCCGCGCCCGTGACGCTGCCGTCCTGGAGCAGCGCGTCGAACACTCGCAGCAGATTCAGGTCGAGCTGGTCCGGCATGGGTTGCATTTTACGCAAAGAGCTATTGCGAAAGTTGCGTGGCGCAAAATATAGCGACGTTCCTACCGTGATGGTCATGGCGCTGCAGTCGCTGTTGTCGCGACGAGGACGCGCACACACCACATTGACCTCCGCGGCAGACAATCGCGGACCCACACAAAGGAACATCCACATGCAGATCTTCGTCACCGGAGCGACCGGATGGATCGGTTCGGCCGTGGTCGACCAGTTGCTCGACGCCGGTCACGACGTCATCGGCCTGGCCCGCTCGGACGCCTCCGCCACGACGCTGGAGAAGAAGGGCGCCCGGGTACGGCGCGGCGACCTCGACGACCTCGACGGCATCCACGCCGGCGCATCAGCCGCCGAGGCCGTCGTCCACCTCGCCAACAAGCACGACTGGGCCCACCCGGCCGCCACCAACCGAGCCGAGCGGGCCGCGGTCGAGACGATCGCCGAGGCACTCGTCGGCACCGATCGACCCTTCGTGCTCGCCACTGTGCTCTCGGGCCTGGTGCAGGGCCGGCCCGCCCTCGAGACCGACCCCTCGCCCGCGGTCGGCCCGGACTCGCCGCGAGGAGGCAGCGAGAACCTCGCACTCGAGTACGCCGACAAGGGCGTCCGGGTCATCAGCGTCCGCTTCGCTCCATCGGTGCACGGCATCGGCGACCAGGGATTCATCGCCCAGGTCGTGTCCGCCGCCCGCAGGCATGGCGTGTCCGCCTACCCCGGGGAGGGCACCAACGCCTGGGCCGCGGTGCATCGCCCCGATGCGGCGGGCCTCGTCCGGCTCGCACTCGAGGGAGCCCCTGCCGGCTCCCGGCTGCACGCCGTCGCCGAGGAAGCCGTCTCCACGCGCCAGATCGCGGAGGCGATCGGACACACGCTCGGCCTGCCGGTGGAGTCGGTCGCGCCCGAGAACGCCGGCGAACACTTCGGATTCGTCGGCCGATTCTTCGGGATGGACATGTCCGCGTCCAGCGCGTACACCCGCGACCTCCTGTCCTGGATCCCTGCCGGGTCGACCCTGATCGAAGACATCCGGTCCGGCGCGTACGGCCAGGCCTGAGCCCGCATCATCAGAAAGGGAAATGCCGTGCCCACGGAGTCATTCGAAGCGAACGTAACCGCCTTCATGCTGGTGAAGACAACACCCGAGTGGCTTGGCCTGTCGGTTGAGCAGCGGGTGGACGTCTTCAGAACCGAGATCGTCCCGGCGATCACGAGCAAGGTTAAGGACGTCCGGTCGCGGTTCTACGACACCGAGTTCTACTCGGCGCGCGTGACCGACGTCTGGGTGTGGGAAGCACGCGATCACCAGGCGTACCAGCTCCTCGTCGAGGCGCTGCGCGACACCTCCTTCTGGGATCGCTATTTCGAGGTCGTCGACCTCCTGGTCGGCGTGGAGAACGCCTACGCCAAGAACAACGGGCTGGACACCCTCGCCACCATCAACACGTGAGATCACGGTCACCGAGATCGGCTACGGCCCCTTGACCGTAGCCGCGCGACCTTGTCCTCGACGGCCCCCACAAGGGGGTCGTCGGGCGCGTCCGGCGAATCGGGTGCCGAGGCGCGGGGGCCGGGTTTGGGCGTGGAACGGACCACGGTGGCCTTGCCCGAGGTGGGCGGGGTCGCCGTTCGCGATGGCCGCGAGCTGTTCGCGGGTGCGTTGGGTCCCGGCCTCGACGGTTCCACGCCACAGGGCGGCCGCGCGCTCGGTCTCCGAGCCGTCCGCCGGCAGCGTGGCCGCGGTGAGGTAGACGACATACGCCTCGGTCGAGACGGGGTGCCGCCGTGGACGCCGTCGGCGCATTCCCAGTCGTAGACTGCCAACTCGCTGATCGAGGTGCCACCCGGGAAGAGTGGAGTCATAGAGCGAACTCCGCGCCGAGGTCGTCGAGTTCGGCGCGCTCGCAGACGTGGTCGATGAAGACGTAGCGGTGCGCGAGTTCGAGGGTGTCTCCGCCGGCCAGCGCGATCTCCTCGTCGAAGGCGGGGGAGGGGCTGATCACGGCGAACGGCTCTCTGCGTACGAACCACTTGATCGGCACGGACGCGCTGGAGCGGCCGGCGATGGCCAGCACGGTGCCGCCGCCGTCGATCTCGTCGTGCCGGCCGGCGAGGGCGAGCCACGCGGCCTCGGCACCCATCATCTCCTCGCCACCCTGCCCACCGGCGCCGATGATCGTTCCCTGTGTCCAGGACCTGGGGCCCCGCCAGAAGAAGCCCGCGTATCCGGCCGCCGGTCGGCCGTGGGTGGTGGGGCTGCCGAAGTCCAAGGTGGCGCCGCGGACATTACGCAGCTGCGTGGTGAAGTCCAGCGCCCAGATGCCGCGATCGGCGTCCGCGCCGTGAACGACCTGCCGGCGTTGCTCGGTGATCCAGTGCTCGCCCGCCGCCGTGACCCAGTGCAGGGTCTCATCGATCGCGACCTGTTCCCCGTCACCCGAGACATCGGTGAAGTCGATGTGATTGATGTGGCCGAGGTTGTCGAGCCAGTGGTAGTCCTTCTCCACCGAGAACGTGGGGCCGCCCCAGAAGTTCTGCCCTGACAGGTGGGCCCAGGTCATCTGCAGGCCCTTGTGCCAGCGGTGGTCCCACGGGCGGTAGACCGACATGGGCGCACCGGTGAGGCTGCGTATGGGATGCAGATAGGGCTTGGGCGCCTCGGCGTCGGGAGCGTCCGGATGGTAGACGTACTGTGCGATCTCCACGTCGCCGGCGGTGATGATCAGGGACTTGTCCTCGTGGCGGACGCCGAGCCTCGTTTCAAGCATGGCGGGACTCCTTCTGCTGCAGGCGGCTGATGGCGGTCGGCAGGTCGCCGCCGTTGAGCGAGTGGTAGAAGGGGTTCGCCCCATCGAGCTCGGCTCGGGTGACGGGACGTCCCGTGATGGCGGACTGGTACATGGCCGTGATCAGCTCCATGACGCGCCTGCCGTCGGCGCCGCCGGCGGGTGGGCGTTCGCCGGCCGCCCTGGCTGCCAGCAGGGCGGCGAGCTGGGCACGGTGCGAACTGGGCCTGTTCTCGGCCGGCGCCCAGCCGGCGATCCTGTCCTCGTCGGTGACGTGCGGCGCGGGCGTCCAGCGCCAGTGGGAGTTGTCGTATCCGTAGAGGTGCTCGACCTCGACGGTGGCGTCGGTGAAGTCGAAGCGCAGGTAGCTCGTCTCCCGGGGGGACAGGACGCTGTTGACGATCGAACAGATGGCGCCGGAGGCGAACCGGACGATCGCGAACGACACGTCCTCGGTCTCGACCCGGCGGCCGAGCGTCGCAACCACGGCGTGCACCTCGTGCCAGTCGCCGAGCAGGTTGAGCAGGAGATCCATCTGGTGGATGCCGTGGCCCATGGTCGGGCCGCCGCCCTCGGTCTCCCACTTGCCGCGCCACGGCACCTCGAAGTAGTCGTGGCCGCGGTACCACAGGGTGTTGCACACGGCGACGAGCGGCGCACCCAACTCGCCGGTGCGGATGTGCTGACGCAGCCGTTGTGCCGCGCCGCCGAAGCGGTGCTGGAAGACATAACTGGCGTACGGGCCGCCGTCCTTCTCGTGGGCGGTGATCTCGTCGTACTCGGCCAGTGACAGCGTCGGTGGTTTCTCACACCAGACCCACGCGCCGGCGTCCAGGCCGGCGATCACCGCCTCACGATGCGCGACCGGCGGCGTCGCGACGACAACGAGGTCGGGACTCTCCCGCGCCAGCATGTCCGCCAGATCGGTGTAGCGCCCCGGGATGTTGTGGGCTTCGGCCAACTCGTTCGCACGATCGGGATCGACATCGCAGACTGCGACGACCCGCACCCCGTCACCTGCCGCGGCCAAGGCAGGCAGGTGGCTGATCCTCGCGATGCCCCCGGCTCCGACGATCGCGACTCGGATCGGGGACGACAATTCGGACACGGATCCTCCCTCGGAGGGCAAGAAAGTGATCGATTCACTTAACTCGGGCTCAACTGGCCCGAGCCAGTATGCGCGCCGAGATCAGCGCTCGGAAGGAGGCATTCACCGGCGCGCGCGGTTCCTGAGATGACCGCCGGTCACCCCTGCCCGCCCTGAAGGTGGACGGCTTCGAGATCCCGGTTCGTTCGGCGCATGAGGTCGACCATCTCCTGGTACGGCTGGTCCTGCTGGTTGATCAGCCCCGTGTTGAACGCCTCGGTGGCGCCGGGCTTCATCGTCACCGCCTGGTCGTATGTGGCGAACCACGAGTACCCGACGAACACCGGGCTCTTCGCCTGCGCCTCGACGAACGCCTGGAACTTCTCACCGCGGTTCGCGATGCTGTTCGCAGTGGTCGCGGCATTGGGCGCCTTGAGACCCCGCTCGGGGTGGCAGAAGCAGAACTCGAGATTGAGGATCGGCTTGTCGTACACCTCGTACTGCTCCAGGTAGCTGATGCTGTCGGAGTACCAGTCGTAGGAGATCGCGTCGAGGTGGTCGATCCCGCCGACGTTCCATTCCAGGCTCGTCCGCCACGTCGGCACCAGGGAGGAGCCGATGAACAGGTGGTGCGGGTCGTGACGCCTGATCGCGGTGCGCACCTTCCTGAAGTAGGTCTTCGAAGCCAGGGTGATGAACGCCCGCACGTCGCCGCCTGGCACCCTGCGGATGTCGATCGCCTCGTCGCGCAGCGCGTCGAACGAGGCCGCGGAGGTCCCGAGGATCTCGTTGACGCGGGTGAGGTCGCGGTCGTAGGTCTCCTCGAGGTAGGCGACGAACGCCTTCTTCGCCGGCAGGCCGGAGTTCTGCCGGACGACGTCGGCGACGACCTGGTCGTTCCAGCCGCGCTCGTTCTCGAAGAAGTATCCGATCAGCCACGGGTCGTCGCGGTACTTTCTCAGGCCGAAGTCGGTGAAGGCGCGGTCCAGCTTCGCGGAGAAGTCCGGGTCGAACGGGTCGATGCCCCACTGCACCTTGATGACGTCGACGGGGGTGGGCGCCCGCTCGATGTACGGCATGGCGACGGCGGGATCCCGCTGCCACTTGCTCTGCGTGTTGAACCCCCAGTCGATCATGCGGCGCCGGCTGATGTCGCGCCATTTCGCCTGGTAGTCGTCCCCGTACTTCCGCCTCAGATTGGCCTTGATGAAGTTCACCGTCTGGAGTCCCTGCTGGACGACGGCGTACGCGTCCGGGAATCGGGCGGGGTCGGGCAGCTCCTCGAACACGTCTCGCGGGCTGCCGTCGGCGTTCCTGTACAGGGTGCCGTAGCCCCATTCGTCGTAGGAGAACGCGTCGACCCCCTTGAGGAAGAAGAGGTGACCGTCGGGTGTGACGAACCACCAGCGGCCGTCCACCTTCTCCAGCCGGAAGTACCCGGTCGCCCCATGGCGTCCGAGCGACTTCAGCCCGCCGTACCGGTCGTAGGTGGCGTCGTCCCACTCGACGCCGGACAGCCGCGCCGCCTCCTCGGCGTACTCGCGCCGCAACTGCTCGTCCGACGTGATCTTGCCCCCCCAGTCCTGGTAGAGGTACTGCCCGTACCTGTCGACCAGCCTCGTGTCGGCCTGCGCGGGATGCCGCCCGGCGAGCACGCCGGCCGCCGCGAGGGCGGGTACGCCGAGGATCAGGTTCCTTCGCGAAATCGAGGGCATGACAAGGGCTCCTTCGTACTGGGGGAAGTGGCAGGTGTGCCCTACCTGCCGAAGGGTGTCGGGTCGACCGGCGTGGAGACGGTCAGCGCGTCCCAGCTCCAGCAAATCCGGCCCGCCGCATCCTGCTCGCCGGTCAGGGGGGCGAAGCGGGGCGCCGCACTCGCCGTGAGCAGCTCCAGGGCGAAGGCGGCGCGCAGCCTGGCCTGGTGGAAGTCGACGGCGGTGGACGGCCCCGCGTAGAGCCTCACCTCGGCGCGCGCCTCGTCCTCCTCTTCCACCGCCCGCCAGGTCCTCGTCAGGCCGAGGAACTCCGCGGGCACGGTGTGGACGACCGCCTGGCGGTCCCCTGCACATAGCGCGAACACGCCGTCGCGCAGCTCGCGGACCTTCACCCCGCGCCCCCGTACGGTGATGCTCAGCCTCAGGTCGTCGATGTGGAAGACGCTGCCCGCGGGCTTGTCGAGAGCGGGGTGGAAGTCGCCGGAGTCGTAGCTGAGCCACCAGGCGGACAGCACGCGCGGACCGTCCTGGTACTGGCGGCACCAGGCGGCGCTCAGATCGTGACCGTTGAGCAGCATCCGGGCGCGCAGCACCACGGCGGGGTCGTCGGGCGTCCGCCAGTATCCGAGCAGTGGGCGCCGCTGAACCCAGGCGAACTCTTCGTCGGCCGAGCCGAGGCAGGCGTCCTCGGTGAGCCACGAGGTGCCGGCCGTCTCGCCGCCGAAGCGGGTGCGCACCTGGAAGGGCACGGAGGGAAGCGCGGCGAACCGCTCGGCGACGGCCGGTGGACACGGCAGCGGCGGCACCAGGAGCGGCACGCGGGTCGCCGCCTTCTCGCGGAGCACGACCGGAGCCCCCGTCTGAGCCTGGAGGTACTCGGCCAGGTCCGGCTGCAGCCAGTCGTGGTAGGCCCGGCTCATGGGGCCGGCGAGCTGGCCGGTGCCGGGATGAAACCGTTCGGCCAGCGCCGCCCAGGTGCGCTCCCTCAGCTGCTCCGCGACCGCCCTGAACTCGGGATCGGTCACTATCAGTGCGGCGCGTTCCAGCTCCTCCAGCACCACCCGGCCGTAGGCGGGCGAGTTGTACTCGGTGAACCCGCCCGCCTCGTGGTGCAGGGCGAGCACGGTGCGCAGCCGCCGTCGGGCGAAGTCCAGCAGAAGTTCCGTGCCGGGGGCATCGCGGACCGTACCCCCGAGGATCTCCGCCGCCGCGGCGGTGGTCACCGCGCCCATCACCGCGATGTTGGTGTAGCCAGGGTCGACGTTCCGCCGGAAGATCGACATCGCCGCGTGGTGCAGCGCGGCGCGCACTCGCCCCCTCAGGTCCGGGGCGAGTTGCGCATCGTGGACGGCGAGGACCTGCGCCAGCCGTACCCCGATGAAGTCCGCCCAGTTCCAGTCGGCCGGTCGCATCTGCTCGGGCGGTTCCTCCATGAACCATCCCCAGATCCCGTAGTGGGCTGAGAGGGGGTCGGTCACCTGCAGGTCGACCAGCGCGCTCAGTACCTCGGCGGCACGGCCGGTACGGCCCAGCCGCAAGAGCGCGATGGCGTAGTCGGCCGCCTCCCTCGTCTGGTGCGCCCTGGCGCCTTCGGGGACGCGGGTGTGGTAGCCGGGGCCGGTGGCGTGACACCAGGGCATCCGGACGTCCTCGTCGTAGCGGGCGTCCAGCCGGGCCACGTACTCCTCAAGTCGCATCGGACCTACTTCGTGTCGTTGACGCAGCGCAGCACCGGAGCGGAGGTGAGCGCGGCGAGGTCGAGATCACGTGAGCTGCGGACGTGGAAGACGGCGCGTTCCCCCGGCAGCAAGGTGATCATCATGTCGTCCACGGTGGCGTCCGGATCCAGCCGGTCGGGGAAGAGCGCGAGGTCGCGCAGGATCGTCCTGGCGGTGACGGTGACGAGGTACCCGTAGGCCACCGGCCGTGCCTCGGCCTCGAAGTCGGCCGCGGGATAGGCGACCGCGGTGTCCTCGGCGAAGAAGTGGCTGATCCGCGTCTCCTCCAGGCAGGCCACCAGCAGCTCGGCCGCCGGATCGGCGGGGGAGGCGACGTGCCGCGGCAGCGGGATCCGTGCCACCTCGCGGGGCGGCACGTGGACCCGCACGGACTCCTTGGCCAGCGGCTCGCCGGCCAGGTTGTGCCGGATCAGCTCCAGGTCGCCCGACCAGGGGTCGGGGCTGTCGTTGACCGCGACGAGGTCGCCGTCCTGAACGGTCAGCAGGCGGTCGGCGTAGGCGCGGCGCAGCGCGTACCAGAGGGGCTTGCGCCGCCCGTCCCCGTCGACCGCGGCCCAGGAGGTAACCGGCCAGCAGTCGTTGAGCTGCCAGACGATCGCACCCATGCAGTACGGCATGAGCGAGCGGAACCGCTCCACGCCGAAGCTCACCGCCCTGGCCTGGTTGAGCTGGCCGTAGAAGTGCCAGTCGTCGAAGCTCTCGGGGCGCGGCAGGTGCTCTCCCAGCCCGCGGAGGAGCTTGCCCTGGCCGTCGACCGCCTTCTGGTGCGAGGAGCCGGGGGTGAGCGGGCCGCTGGTGACCGATCGGCGCAGAGTGGCGTAGGTCGGCGGGCCCTGGAAGCCGAACTCGGCGACGAAGCGCGGCCGCCAGTCCGCGTAGTGGACGTAGTCGATGTCGTTCCAGACGTCCCAGATGTGCACGGTGCCGTGCTCGGGCACGTTGGGATGGCGGCCGCTCCCCGAGTACGGCGTGCCCGGCCAGTACGGCCTCGTCGGATCCAGCTCGGCGACCACGCGCGGCAGCACGTCCAGGTAGTAGGTCTCGCCCCAGGCACGGCCCGACAGCTGTTCCTCCCAGCCCCAGTCGGCGTGGCCCATGAAGTTCTCGTTGTTGCCGATCCACACCATCAGGCTCGGATGCGGCGCCAGGCGCACCACCTGCTCGCCGGCCTCCGCCACGACCTCCGAATAGAGCGGTTCCTCCTCGGGGTAGGCGGCGCAGGCGAACGGGAAGTCCTGGAAGACCATGATGCCGAGCTCGTCGGCGAGGTCGTAGAACTCCTCGCTCTCGTACAGCCCGCCGCCCCACACGCGCAGCAGGTTCACGTGCGCCTCGCACGCTTGGGCGAACCGCTCGGCCAGCCGCTCCCGGGTCACCCGGGTGGGGAAGCAGTCGTCGGGGATCCAGTTGGCGCCGCGCACGAACACCGGCACGTCGTTGACGACCAAGGTGAAGGCGGACCCCTTCGGATCGGGACCGGCGTCCGGGGTGGTGTTCAGCCGGACCGAGCGGAACCCGACCTCGCGTCGCCAGGAATCGCCGGTCTCCTCCAGCGTCACGGTGAGCGGGTGCCTGGCCTGTTCGCCGTACCCGCGCGGCCACCACAGGGCGGGCTCGCGCACGCGCAGTTCCAGCACGGCCTCGCACGCCCCCGGCGCCAGCGACGCCCGCGCCGAGGCCCCGGCCACCTCGGCGGTCAGCGTCAGCGGGAGGTCGACAGCAGGCTCCGCGGCGCGTTCGACGGTGACGTGGACCCGCACCAGGCCGTCGCGCCCGTCGAGGGTGATCTCCGGGCGCACCTGGGCGAGCCGGGCGGTCGTCCAGGTGTGCAGGCCGACCGGCCGCCAGATGCCTGAGGTGACCAGGGTGGGGCCCCAGTCCCAGCCGAAGTTGCACGCCATCTTGCGGATGAACTGGTAGGGCTCCGGGTACGGCCCGGGCAGCGCGCCGAGCTCGGCCCGCCGCTCCTCCGCGTAGGCGTGGGGCGAGGAGAAGTGCACGGTCAGCCTGTTGCGCCCCTCGCGGAGCAGCTCGCGCACCGGGAAGCGGTAGCTCCTGTGCATGTTGGCCGTGGTCCCGACCTCGATCCCGTTGAGGATCACCGTGGCGATCGTGTCCAGGCCCTCGAACACCAGGTCAGCCCGGCCGCGGCCGTCGTCGGCGAAGGTGAACTCGGTCTCGTACCGCCACTCCGTGCGGCCGATCCAGGCGAGCCGGTCCTCGTTGTCGTCGAGGTAGGGATCGTCGATGAGACCGGCCGCGAGCAGGTCGGTGTGGACGCAACCGGGGATGGTGGCGGGCACCCCCTGCAGGGGCGGCTCGGCCGAGACGGCGGTCGCGGTCCAGCCGCGGTCCAGCGGGTGGTACGCACTCACATGCTCTCCAGCCTCTACGACAGTGTGACTTAAGCGCATAAGTAAAGCGACCATATGACCATGGTTGAGTCACGTCAACACCCTGTAAATCAGGCACTTAGCTGCTTATGATGCGCTTCATCTACCCATTGACAAATGCGCGATTGTTAACCCATAGTGACGGCCACGTAAAGAAGGCCCCACCCCTCTGAACGGAGCTCCATATGCGAGTACGACTGCCGGGGCTGTTCGCCGCCACGCTCGTCGTCGCCACGGCCGCCGGATGCGGGTCCGGCTCCGCAGGCTCCTCCTCCGAGCCCTCCTCGGGCGGCAAGACGCGTATCACCGTCGCCGACCTGCCACCCTCCACCCAGCAGAACGTTCGCCAGCAGTTCCTCAACCGGGTGGCGGCGTTCGAGAAGGCCAATCCGAACATCGACATCGAGCCGCGCGAGACGAAGTGGGACGCCAAGACCTTCGCCACCCGCCTGGCCGGCGGCCAGCAGGAGACGGTCATGCAGGTGCCTCTCACCGAGCCCGCCGGAATGATCAAGCGGCGCCAGGTCGCCGACATCTCCGCCGAGGTCGGCAAGCTCCCGCACGCCGCCCAATTCGACAAGCGTGCGCTCGCTCCGGCCACCGATTCGGCCGGCCACATCTACGGCCTGCCCACCAGCGAGTTCGCCCTCGGCCTGATCTACAACCGGGAGCTGTTCGACAAGGCCGGCCTCGACGTCGACAAGCCGCCCGCGACCTGGGACGAGGTCCGCGGTGCGGCCAAGACGATCGCGGAGAAGACGGGGGTGGCGGGCCTGGCCGTGCCGACCACCGAGAACACGGGCGGCTGGATCTTCACCGCCATCAGCTACACCTACGGTGGCCGCCTGCAGCAGAGCAGCGGCGGCAAGACCGTCGCCACCCTCGACACCCCGCAATCCCGCGGCGTCCTCGACCTGCTCAAGGCGATGCGCTGGCAGGACGACTCGATGGGCTCCCAGCAGCTGCGCAACGCGAAGGACCTGGCCAAGGACTTCGCCGCCGGAAAGGTCGCCATGATGATCGGCACTCCGAGCCTCTACAACGAGTACGCCACCCAGTACGGCGGCAAGCCGGAGGCCTTCGGCATGGCCGCGATGCCGAAGGGCAGCACGTCCGCCACGCTGCTCGGCGGACAGGTGGCCGTGGTCAGCCCCAAGGCCACCCCGGCCGAACGGGCCGCGGCGGTGACGTGGATCGACTACTACTTCCTGCAGCCGAGGTACGACGCGACGATCGCGGAGACCCTGGCCGCGGCCAAGGCCAAGGACGACGTGCCGGTCGGTTTCCCGTACGTCTCTCTGTACGGTTCGGCGGTCACGGACCCGGTCGTCGCGGCCGAGCGCAAGCACGCCAGCGTGCCGGTGGAGAACTTCAAGCCGTACGAGACAGGCGTGGCCGCGCAGGAGTTCGTCACCGAGCCGGCGGTCGCGGCGCAGGACACGTACGCGGCGATGGACACCGCGCTGCAGGCGGTCCTGACCCGCAAGGACGCCGACCCGGCAACGGAGCTCGGCAAGGCCGAGGAGAAGGCCACCGCCGCGCTGAGCAGGGTCCGGCCGTGAACGGAAGACGAGAAGCGGCGGTGACCGCAAGGCGAGGGCGCCGCCGATGACGACGCTGCACCGGCGCGAGACGCAGGATCGGCCCCACTCGATGGCGGCCGATCCCGGCTCGCCATCCGCCCAGGAACAGCCGCCCCTCGACCGGCGGCACCCGCGTCGCCGCCCGCGCCTGGCGGGCTGGCTGTTTCTGCTGCCCCTGATCGCGACCTTCGGCTGCTTCGCGTGGTGGCCGATCGTACGCAGCGTCGTGCTGAGCTTCCAGAGCACCAATCTGGTGGAAGCGCCCACGTGGGTCGGCATGGACAACTTCGCCAACCTGCTGGCGGACCCGCTGCTGTGGACCACGGTGCGCAACACGGTCTGGTTCGTGGTGCTGGCGCTGCTCTTCGGTTTCCCGCTGCCGATCATGCTGGCCGTGGTGATGTCGGAACTGCGCAGATTCGGGGGCCTGTTCCGCGTGCTGGTCTATCTGCCGGTGGTGGTCCCTCCGGTGGTGGCCGTGCTGATGTGGAAATGGTTCTACGACCCGGACTTCGGCCTGTTCAACGAGGCCCTCGGCGTGCTGGGGCTGGGGCCGTTCCCGTGGCTGCAGGACACCTCGACCGCCATGCCCAGCCTGGTGCTCGAGGCCACCTGGGCCGCCGGCGGATCCACCGTACTGATCTACCTGGCCGCGCTGACCTCGGTGCCCGGCGAGCTGTACGAGGCGGCCGAGATCGACGGCGCCACCATCATGAAGCGGGTCTGGCACGTGACCCTCCCCCAGCTGCGCGGCGTCCTTCTGATCATGCTGCTGCTGCAGATCCTCGGCACCTTCCGGATCTTCACCGAGCCCTTCGTGCTCACCGACGGCGGCCCGGAGGACTCCACCGTGACGATCCTGCTGCTGATCTACCGCTACGCGTTCATCTACGGCGACTATGGCATGGCCTCCGCACTCGGCGTGCTGCTGGCGATCGGCCTCGGCGTCATCTCCGCCGTCTATATGCGCCTCACCAGGAAATGGAGTCGCACATGAGCGAAGACCGCGGCCGTGGCATCGTCTCCGGCATCGACCGGCGGCGGCCCGGGGTGCGCTGGTCCCTGCGTCTGGTCCAGGGGGTCCTGCTGCTGGCCACCGCGCTGATCGGCCTGGGGCCGCTGCTGTGGACCGCCAAGGGCGCGATCTCCCCCACTCAGGATCTGCTGCGCGATCCGCTGCGGCTGTGGCCGTCCTCGGTGCGGTGGGAGAACCTCGCGGCCGCCTGGACAGAGCTTCGGGTCGGCCATTACCTGCTCAACACCGTCGTCCTGGTCGGAGGCTCATGGTTTGTGCAACTGTTCGTCGCCACCACCGGCGCGTTCGCGCTCTCGGTGCTCAGGCCCCGCTTCGGCAAGCTGGTCTACGGCGCGGTGCTCGCGACTCTCTTCGTACCCGGGACCGTTTCGCTGGTGGCGCTGTACCTCACGGTGCTGGACCTGTCGCTGGTGGACAGCCCGTGGGCGGTGTGGCTACCCGCCGGGGCGCATGCCTTCAATGTGCTGATCATGAAGCAGTTCTTCGACGGCCTGCCCAAAGAGCTGTACCAGGCGGCCCAGGTCGACGGGGCCGGACCGGTCAGGTTGTTCTTGCATATCGTGCTGCCGATGTCCCGGCCCATTCTGGCGGTGGTGTCGCTGCTGGCGGTGATGGAGGGATGGAAGGATTTCCTGTGGCCGATGATCGCCATCACCGACGCCGACACGCAGCCGCTCGCCGTCGCGCTGCCACGGCTGGCCGAGACGGCCGAGCAGAACCAGGTGATCGCCGGCATGCTCGTCGCGATAATCCCGCCCCTGCTGCTCTTCCTCGTCTTCCAGCGGCACATCGTCCGCGGCATCAGTTTTACCGGACTCAAGGGGTGAATCACACCGTACGGCGCAGCCGTACCACGCTCGCCGTTCTCATCGTCGCCATGTCCTTTAGGGTACGAGCGTGAAGCGGCCGACCATCGCGGATATCGCCCGGCGGGTAGGAGTCTCCCAGGGGGCGGTGTCCTACGCGCTCAACGGCCGTCCGGGAGTGTCGGAGGCCACGCGCGAGCGGGTGCTGAAAGTGGCCAAGGAGCTGGGTTGGCGGCCGAGCGTCGCAGCCCGTGCCCTCACCAGCGCCCGCGCCGGCGCGGTGGGCCTCGTGCTGTCCCGGCCGCCGAGCATCCTCGGCGCCGAGCCGTTCTTCATGGAGCTGTTCAGCGGGATCGAGACGGCGCTGAAGCCGCACTCGTCCGCACTGATGCTGCAGATGGCCGACGACGAGGAGGCCGAGATCGAGGTCTACCGCCGCTGGTGGGCGGAGGGCCGCATCGACGGCGCGATCCTGGTGGAGGTGCACGTCTCCGACCGCCGCCTGCCGGTGCTCGAAGATCTCGGCATGCCCGCCGTGGTGATCGGCGGGCTGCCCGGCACCGGTTCGCTACCGTCGGTGCGCTCCGACGAGAGTGGCCCGGTGCACGAAACCGTGGAATACCTCGCCGCGCTCGGCCATCGCCGGTTCGGCCACGTGGCGGGCATGCCACATCTGGTGCACACCAAGGTGCGGGACGAGGCGTTCGCCGAGGCCTGCGCCCGGCTGGGCCTGCCGGAATGCGTCACGCTGTACACCGACTACACCGGTGAGGAGGGCGCTCGCGCGACGCGCCGCCTGCTCAGCTCCACCACCCGGCCAACCGCGATCATCTATGACAACGACATCATGGCGGTCGCGGGCCTGTCGGTCGCCCAGGAGATGCGGCTGCGCGTGCCCGACGACCTGTCCCTCGTCGCATGGGACGACTCGCCGCTGGCCCAGGTGGTACGCCCTGCCCTCACCGCGGTCCGGCGCGACGTGCCGGCGCTCGGCGCGGCCGCGGCCCGTCACCTGCTGTCCCTCATCAACGGCGAGCCGCTCCCCGACATCGAGACCGAACCGGCCCGGCTCACCGCGAGGGGGAGCACGGGCCCGCTCGCCTGACACAGGCGGTAGGGCGGCGCCGCCCTACCGCCTACTTCTTGTCCTTGTTCTTGAACGCCTTGGGCACCCACAGGCTCAGCGGCCGGGTCGACGCCGTGCTGCCGTCACTCTTCCTGGCCACCTTCAGGACGAGCGTGACGAGGGTCTTCGCGGACGACGGCCGTACGGTCCCGTCCAGCGTGACCACGTCGGCCCGGGTGGTGGAGGCGATCTCCAGCGAGAACGCCTCCGGTACATGGGGGAGCGGGACCACAGGGTCGTGCGCGTCGACCCGTCCCAGCCGGCTGATGGAGTCCGCCACCATCTCCGCGGTGAGCAGGCTGGTGCCGTACTTGTGGACGAGCTCCAGCGAGGTGTTGGTGTCGCGCATGATGTCGGTCATCTCGGTGTAGGGCTGGTCCTGCTGGTTGAGCAGGCCGAAGTTGAAGCTCTCCCCGTCACCCGGCCGCCCGGTGACCGCCTGGTCGTAGTACACGAACCAGCCGGATCCGACGAAGACCGGGCTGCCGGCCTGTGCCTCGATGAACGATCGGTACTTCGCGCCACGTTGGGCGATGGTCTCCGAGAGCGTCGCGGCGTTGATCGCCCGCAGGCCCCGGTCGGCGGTGCTGAAGGAGTACTCCAGGTTGAGCACCGGCTTGTCGAGGTTCGCGTACTCGTTCAGGTAGTCCGCGCTGTCGCTGTAGACGTCGAACGACACCGCGTCCAGCTGGTCGATGCCGCCGACGTTCCAGTCAAAGCTGGTGCGCCAGGTGGGCACCAGGGCCGAGCCCAGGAACAGGTGGTTGGGGTCCTTCGTGCGGATGGCCGTGCGGATGGCGGTGTAGTACGTCTTGGAGGCCAGGCGGATGAACCCTGTCATGTCCTGCGCCGGCAGCCTGCCCACGTCGATCGGGATCCCGGCCAGCGCGTCGAACGTGGAGGCGTTCGTGCCGAGGATGGAGTTCACCCGCGCCAGGTCCTGACCGTAGGCGTCGGCCATGTAGTCCACGAAGGCGCCCTTGGCAGGGAGCGTGCCTTTGTTCAGCAGGATCTCCTTGACCACCTCGGCGTCCCAGCCGCGCTCGTTGTCGAAGAAGTAGCCGATGAGCCACGGGTCGGTGCTCCGTCCCGCGACGCCGATCTCCTCGATCTTGCGGTCCAGCTTGGCCCCGAACCCTGGGTCGAACGGGTCGATCGCCCACTTCACGCGGACGGCGTCCGCCGGCGCCGGCAGCTGATCGATGTACGGCAGGCGCACGCCCGAGTCGCGGGCCCACTTGCTCAGCCCGTTGAAGCCCCAGTCGATCAGCCGCTTGCCGGTGACCTGCCGCCACACGGCCTTCCAGTCGCCCTGGTACTTGCGCATGAGGTTGGCCTTGACGAAGCTCAGCACCTCGCCGTCATCGGTGGTGCTGTAGGCCGCGGCGTACCGGTCGTGGTCGGGCACCGACTCGAACACGTCGCGGAGGCTGCCGTCGGGCTCCTTGTAGAGCGTGCCGTACCCCCACTCGTCGTGGGAGACCGAGTCGACGCCCTTGAGCAGGAACGGGTAGCCGTCGGGGGTGACGAACCACCACTTGCCGTCGATCTTCCTGAGCCGGAAGTACCCGTCGGACGGCTGCTTGCCGAGGGCCTTCAAACCGCCGTACGTGTCGTACTTGCCCGGGTCGAGCACGACTGACCGCAGGTGCTCCCACTCCTGCTCGCGCTCGCTGTTCAGCTGGGCGTCGGAGGTGAGCTTTCCGGGCCAATCCTGGTAGAGGTACTGGCCGTACTGGTCGGCCAGCCTGGTGTAGGCGGTCAGCTCCTCGCGCATGGCCTGCTCGTCGTACGGCGGCGCCGGGTCCTGTCCGACCTCCCCGCTGCCCTGGACGAACTCGATCTCCGACAGCGGGATGTGCAGGTACTGGTTGGTCCGGGTGAGCTGGAGGCGGACGAACCGCGCCTTCTTGCCGGCCATCGAGATTTCCAGCGTGTAGTCGGTGTCGGCACGATCACGCCTTTCGATTCTGGCGATCTTGTAGGTGGTGTCGGCCTCCGCCCGGTAGGTGACGGTGATCTCGTCGAAGCTCCAGTATTGGTTGGGTGCCCTGCTGAACAGCCTGATCGTGTCGAGCGGGTGGTCCGCCAGCAGGTCGAAGACGAGCGACACCGTCTTCGGCGCGGATGCGCTGCCGCGCCAGCCGACGTAGTCGGTCCGGTCGCGGTTGAACAGGGTGCTGTACAAGAACGGCACGACGCCGCCGGAACTGTCCGGCACGCCGTCGTCGGGGGTGACCCCGGCGAGGTAGTTGCCCACGTCGACCATGCCGGACCGGGGGATCTGCTTGACCGGCTTGGCGATTTCCGCGCGCAGTCGGTCGGCGGACAGCGGCGGTGCGGGATCCTGCGCGGGCTCGCCGGTGCCCGGGTGGACCGAGATCTCGTTCAGCGCCATGTGCTGGTATTCGTGCAACCGGGCGATCCTGATGATGATCAGACGCGTGGTGCGGTTGCCCATGTTCACGGTCAGGGTGTTGTTCAACGGCACGTCGTCCGGCAGCGGGCTGGCCGTGCCGTACCACGTCTGGGCCCTGATCGAGGTGTAGTCGGGCTCGGCCTCCGCGCGGGCGCGCACCGAGACGGCTCTGATGCCGTAGTAGCGGTTGGGCGCGTTGCTGACGATCGAGATCTGGTCGACGGGGTAGTCCCGGAGCAGGTCGATGACGATCGAGACCACTTTGTACTTGGCCGCGCCGTCGCCGAACCATTCGGCCCGGGTGGTGATCGACGCGTCCGCCAGCTTGCCCTGACCGAAGGCCAGCAGCCCGCTCTGGCCTTTGTCGGGGGCGTCGCCGGCGTTGGGCGGCTGATCGTAAGCGTAGTTACCGACGGTGAGGGCGGGCTGGAGCGCCGCCCACGCCGGCGTGGAGACCAGCGTCGGTACGGCCAGCATGAGCAGCGCGATCAGCAGTCTGGATAACACGAGCTGAAACCCTTCAGTTCAGCGACGCGACATCGTGATCCCACCGGGAGTCGACCGGTCCGCGATGTTTCCGGAGCTCTTACCAGCGGAATCTGCTTCCTACAGACGACACGATCACGAAATCCTAAAGAAATGTCAAACGTCTTCCAAACTTAATTTCTTAAGCGCTAAAGCTATTCGTAGACCCGGACGGAGACGATGTGCGCCCGGCGGCTGCCGTGCGTGGATTCGGCGACGATCCTCAGCGCGCAGGTGGCAGGCGGTGCGGCCGGGGAGAGGACCCGGTGCCGGGCGCGGTTGTCCGTGCAGTGGACCAGTGGCCGCCAACGATCGGAGACCAGCGCCTCAACCCGGAAGTCGCGGACCAGCGTGGGCGGCACGTCGTACGGCGTCCTGTGGTGGTGCAGGTTGATCAGGTCGTCGTTGACGTCGTCGTCGAACACCAGCCTGACCTGTCGTGGTGTGATGGGAGCGGGCCAGGTCAGCCGCAGCCATTGCTCTTCTCCGAGCGGGTCCGAGGCCCACAGTTGCGGCCCCGCGTACGGCCGCGCGTAGCCTCCCACGGCCTTGCCCGGGCCGTACGCCTCCGTGCGGGGCGACGTGCGAAAACACCAGCTCCGATGCGCCTGGTCAGGGCGCCAGTCGAGGATGGGCTGGTCGAACTCCCGCGCGGCCGTAACCCGGCGGAAGCAGAGCACCCCGGGCTCGCCGGTACCGGACCCGTACAGAGCCAGGTGCGGGTTCTTCCGGATGACCAGGAAGGCGTTCTGGGGGGTGTCCGGCCGCCAGGGGAGGGGCAGGCGGAGCCATTGCTTGTCGCCGGGCGCCACGCGCACGCGGGCTTCGGCCACCCGCCGCGCGGGCACGTAGTTCTGGGGGTGCCCGGTGTCGAACAGGTCCGCGGCCAGCTCGGTTCCGTCCCCGAGAGCGTCCACCAGCAGCTCGACGGACTCGATCACGGGATCCACCGGCAGCAGCAGTGCGAGATCGGTGTCCAGGGGAATGCGTTCGGCCGGCGTCTCAATTGCGAGCCCCGTGAGAGCACCGGAGCAGGTGACGGTCGCCTGGCGGGCCAGGTCGGCGGGGTCGCGGTTCGGCACGCCCAGCAGCGCGGCGTCCTGGCGGAGCATCGTCTGCTGGAGCTCCGTGAGGTGGTCGCGGGCGAGGGAGCGCGGTGTCACGCCGCGCTCGACGGCCAGGGCCGCGCCGCTACCCGCCGCCTCACCGGTGAGTGCGCAGGTGGCCATCACCCTCGTGCTGCCGAACGCCACATGGCTGGCGCTGATGTCCCGGCCCGCGAACCACAGGTTCGACACGTTCACCGAATACAGGCAGCGCAGGGGGATGTGGTACGTGCCGTTGGGGTGCCAGTGCTTGGAACCCGCCTCCGCCGCGTACACCCCGCCGGGTGGGTGGAGGTCGATGGACCATCCTCCGAAGCCGATCCGGTCCTCGAACGGCGTCTGCTCCAGGATGTCGTGCTGGGTGAGGGTGTGGTCGCCGACGAAGCGCCGGTATTCACGCTTGCCGGGCACCGCCCCGACCCACTCGAGGGTCATGGTGTCGGCGTCGAACCGGCCGGAGTTCTTGATGTGGTCCCAGATGCCGTAGATCACGGACCACAACTCGTCTCGGATCCGCTCGTTGTCGTGCACCGTGTCCAGCTCGCCGCCGAACTCGATCCACCAGTACGCGCAGCCGTTGTCACCGGACTTGATGATGCGGCGCTCGGGGATGGAGGTGGACGCGATGTCCTTGGCGAAGGACGGGGGCACGAACTTCACCGGGTGACCGGCGTCCTTCGTGTAGAACAGGATGGTGCTTCCGAGGGTGATGTCGTCGGCGGTCTCCGGTGCCCAGGGCTCGCCGTACTCGGAGCGGGCCTCGCGCCCGACGCGGTGCCGCGCCCCTGCCAAGTAGCCGACCAGCCCGTCGCCCGTGCAGTCGACGAACATCGGGGAGTCGAAGCGGATCCGCCGCTCCGAGCCCATCATCCAGCCAGTGACCGAGTCGATGCGCCGGTCGTCCCCCGGGCCGTGCGCGGTCAGCTCGCGTACGTCCGTATTAAGAAAAGTCCGGATATTGTGCTCCGCGCGGACGGCGTCCAGGAGCACGAGATCCCAGTAGTACGGATTTCCGTCAGGGTTGCGGTACTGGTTCTCGACGAAGAGCTCGCCCATGATGCCCGTTTCGCGGGCGTAGCGTTGGATGCCGTGTCCGGTGGCGCCACACACCCATACCCGGACCTCGCTCGATGAGTTCCCGCCGAGCACCGGGCGGTTGGTCACCAGCGCGACGGAACGGCCGAGGCGGGCGGCGGCGATGGCGGCGCACACCCCGGCCAGGCCGCCCCCGACCACGGTGAGGTCGCTTCGTACGACTTCGTCTCGCATCTGGAACCCTTCTCGTATCAGGTGGGGACGCCGGTGGCGGCCGCCAGGTGGCCGGTCACGGCCTGTATCTCGGCGTTCGTCCAGGAATGTCCGGTGTTTCGCGGCGGGTGACATCACAATGGCATCGTGACCTTGTGCACGACATAGCCGAGGCCGGGATTTCTTTGCACCGAACCGTCGTCGGCCGGGTCGACCTACCTGGCCCGGTACGCCCGCGGCGACACGCCCATCACGGCCTTGAACTGCCGGCTGAACAGGAACACGTCCGGGTAACCGAAGTCCGCCGCGACCTCCGCGATGGAGTCGGTCGTCTCGTCCAGCCGCAGGGCCGCCTGGTGGACCCGCCGCCGTACCAGCCAGACCTTCGGTGACATGCCGAAGGTGTGCCGGAACCTGCGGGTGAAGTACTCCGGCGACAGGCCGACCAGGCGAGCGAGCGTCGAGGGGAGCACCCGCTGGGTGATGCGGCGGTCCACGTACTGCTCCAGCAGCCTGCGCTGGGGAGAGTCGAGCGGACGCCCGCCACCGCGCCGTCCGTCGGCGAGCCTGAAGATCCCGGTGAACAGCACCAGCAGCAGTGCCGGGATCCGCTCCTCCCGGAACGGCGAGGTGGTGGAGAGCTCCGCGATGAGCATGTCGAAGGTGGCCCGGAGCTCCCATGCCCCGTGGAGCACCAGCACCGGATTCCGGTCGGCCGCCACGCCCGGCAGAGGACGCAACCGGAAGCGGTAGAGCGAGATCGGCTGCTGGTCATCCCTGGAGCGCAGCGCGAAGGGGACGTCGGGCTGCAGCCACATCAACGATCCGGGGACGAGCCTGATCATCTCGGACCCCGCGGTGCCTTCGCAGGAACCGGAGACCACGAGATAGACCAAGTGCTCGCGCAGTCCGCGGGGGAAGTCGACGGACCACGGACGCGGCAGGGGTTCGTACGCGAACAGTCCGAAGTCAGGGTTCTTCGCCAGCTGAGCCAGCCAACGTCGCCGGTCCTGCCCGCCCATGACACGGCTCCCAGCACTGTATCGATTGGGTGCAAAGATTAACCGGACATGACCATGGCTCACAATCGGCACGGCTGCGACCGTTGCAGTCATGGACACAAGCGCCGCATCGCTCACCCGCGCTGACTGAATCGACTCCCGGCATGGGGACGCGGCGCCGCGGGAATGGCACCTCCTGGCCGGTAGGGCGCCGAAGGGAAAGGCACTCCTCCCGGCCTGATGTACCGCCCCGGCGCGCCACCCGATGAGACAGGAGGCTCCACCGTGAACCCCACCATGTCCGTGAGCGAAGCCGGGCGAACGTTCGCCACGCCCGCCGCGTACACCGACGAGACCCGCCTTCACGAGGCACTCGCGCTGCTGCGCCGTGAGTCCCCCGTCCACCGCGTGGAGGTCCCCGGCTACACCCCGTTCTGGGCGGTCACCCGGCACGCCGACGTGCTGGAGATCGAGCGCGACCACACCCTGTGGCTCAGCGCCCCGCGTCCCGTGCTGAGGACCGCGGACCTCGACGCCGCACTCGAAACGCGCCGGGCGCGGGGGTCCGCGCTCAGCAGCATCGTCCACATGGACGATCCGGAGCACCGCGTCCTGCGCGCCGTCGGGGCCGACTGGTTCCGCCCCAAGGCCATGCGCGCCCTGGAGGTGCGGGTCCGAGAGCTCGCCCGCCTGCACGTGGACCGGATGGCAGAGCACGGCGGCGCGTGCGACTTCGCCCGCCAGGTCGCCGTGCACTACCCGCTCTACGCCATCCTCACCCTGCTGGGCCTGCCCGAGTCGGACTTCCCGCGCATGTTGCGGCTCACGCAGGAGCTGTTCGGCCAGCACGACGAGGAGACCGGGCGCGGCGGCAGCCCGCAGGGCCACACCTCCGTGCTGGAGGACCTCTTCGCCTACTTCCACGAGCTGACGGCCGAGCGCAGGGCCAGGCCGACCGGCGACCTCGCCTCGGAGATCGCCAACGCCCGCATCGACGGCCGGCCGCTGGACGACAACACCGCCGCCTCCTACTACATCCTCATCGCCACGGCCGGGCACGACACCACCAGCTCCACCATCGCGGGCGGCCTGGAGGCGCTCATCCGGCACCCGGACGAGCTGCGGCGACTGCGGGACGACCCCGGCCTGCTGCCGACGGCCGCCGAGGAGATGATCCGGTGGGTGAGCCCTGTGAAGGAGTTCATGCGCACCGCCTCCGCCGACACCCAGGTCAACGGCACGCCCATCAGGAAGGGCGAGTCGGTGCTGCTGTCGTACCCGTCGGCCAACAGGGACGAGGAGGTCTTCGCCGACCCGTTCCGCTTCGACGTCGGCCGCGACCCCAACAGGCACCTGGCCTTCGGCTTCGGCGTCCACTACTGCCTGGGCGCCGCGCTCGCCCGCATGGAGATCCGCGCGCTCTTCGCCGAACTCGTCCCCAGGCTGGCGAGCGTCGAGCTCGACGGCGAGCCCGTGTGGACCGCCACCACATTCGTCGGCGGACTCAAACGCCTCCCCATCCGCTACGTCTTGAAGGACGGCTGAGCGTGCCGACCCGGGCGAGGCCGGCCAGGCGTAAGGCCTTGACCGCGGTCTCCTTCGGCACGACGACCAGCGAGCTCGGCAAGGGTCTGACCGGAGGTAACCCGACCATCGCCGACATCCTGGGTACCCTCTTCCTCGGCGTGATGCTCGCGGCGTGTGCGGTGTCCGGAAGGTGAGAGGAGAAGGTGTGCACAACGAGGAACTGCTGGCGAGCGCCGCACGAGGGGATGCCGCCGCGGTCCGGGACGCGCTCGGCTCCGGGGCGGACGTCGAGGCCCGCGAC